>JAGOCE010000014.1 GCA_017998915.1 Candidatus Ozemibacteraceae bacterium | reverse complement strand
TCGCGTCTCTCAGACCCGTTTCCATATCTCCCTCAAGCATGGCACGGCGAGAGAGGAGTGGCAATACTTTTTTTCGAGACATCGGGCCGGAAGGCGAGTTTGCCTCCCGGCCCGACGGGGCATGCCCCTGATCGGCGTTACGGTTTCGAGCCGGCGGAGGGTTTGAGGATCCACTGTCGGCCGACGGAGAAGAGGAACGCCCCGAGGCCGAGGAAGATCAGGGTCGGATACAGATCGGATGTCGCCAGGGCGCCGACCTTCTCGTGCATGTCGAGCGTCTTCGAGACGTTCTCGTTCGCGCCCAGGAAGGCGATGAAGATGCCTGCGATCGCGCCGCCGGCGATCAGACCCGACGAGAGGAGCATGCCGGGGCTCGACTCGGTCTCGGCGATCGACTGGTTTTTCGCCGTGCGGTCGACGAGCCACCGGATGGCGCCGCCGATGAAGATCGGAAGCGAGGAGGAAAGCGGCAGGTAGACGCCGACGGCGAAGGGCAGGGCCGACACCTGGCACAGCTCCATGATGAGGGCGATGAACGCGCCGATGAACACGAGGATCCACGGCAGCTTCTGGGTCAGGATGCCGTCGATGATGACGGACATCAGTTTCGCCTGCGGCGCGCCGTATTTGGGCACCGACCCGGTATAGTTTACTTTATATTTCACCGTTCCGTCGTCGAGAACCAGATATCGGCCCTCGGGCACCCCTTCGACTTCCTGATCGAGCTGGAGAACGAGATACGACGCCGTATCGTCCCCGGCCGTCGGCCCGCGGCGGCGTTCGCGCGCGGTCAGGCGGGAGGCATCGACCTTCATTCCCTTCGGGGCGACGTCCTCATAGACGATGTCCGAGTCGCGGTGCGCGATCGTGCCGTTGATGCCTGGATCTATAATATAAGATATTTCTCCCTTCGCGTCGACGAGATACCGGCCGGGAAGCACGTCCTCGACGGCCTCATGCACGCGAAGCATCCGGTATTCGCCAGGGTCGGCGCGGCGTTCGTTTTCGGGGAGGGTCGCCGGTTCGAGCTTCGCGGCCTGCTCCGCGGTGATGCGGTGTTTGAAGGGCACCGGCGGCTTCGCGTAGACGGTCGAGGCCGAGTCGAGCGCGAGCAGGATGACGCCGATGACGACGGCGGACGAGAGCGCCCCGACGAGAATGGCGATCTGCTGATAGTATGGTGTCGCGCCGACGAGCCAGCCGGTTTTGAGATCCTGGGAGGTCGTGCCGCCGTTCGAGGCCGCGATGCAGACGACGGCGGCGATCGAAAGGGCCGTGAGCCGGTAGCCTGCTCCCGTCCAGCCCATGGCGAGGAAAATGAGACAGGTGAGCAGCAGCGTCGAGACGGTCATGCCAGAGATCGGGTTCGACGAGGAGCCGATCTCGCCGACGAGCCGCGAGCTGACGGTCACGAACAGGAAGCCGAACATGATGATGAGAAGCGCACCGAGAAGATTCACCTGGAGGGACGGCGAGGCCCAGATCGCCCCGACGAGGGCGAGCGAGCCGACCACGACGGCGCTCATGGGCATGTCGCGGTCGGTCCGCTTCTGTGCCTCGGCGCCCACGCCGTTCTTCGAGCCGGAGAAGATATCCGTCACGCCGGCCTTGAACGCGCTGAAGATAAGGGGAAGCGAGGAGATCATGCTGATGATGCCGCCCGTCGCCACCGCGCCGGCGCCTATGTATAGCACGTAGGCGCTGCGGATGTCGGAGGTGGTCATGGCCGAGATAGGCAGGGTGCCGGGGAAGATCGGGTCGTTGAGCTGCTCGCCGAACATCTTGATCAGCGGCGTCAGAACGAGGGTCGCCAGGATGCCGCCAGCGAGCATGATGCAGCCTGTCGCCGGCCCGATGATGTAACCGACGCCCATCAGTTCGGGGGAAAACTCACCCGCGACCTCGACGCCCTTGTACCAGCGCATGATATATGAAGGAATATCTTTCCACAGTTTGAGGCCGGCCATCATCGACTTGTAGAGGAACCCGATACCGAAGCCGGTGAAGACGGTCTTCGCGTTGGTGCCGCCCTGCTCGCCGACGATGAGCACCTCGGCGCAGGCCGTTCCCTCGGGATACGTCAACTTGCCATGCTGGGCGACGATGAGGCCGCGGCGCAGCGGGATCATCATCAGGATGCCGAGCAGGCCTCCGAGGCAGGAAACGGTCATGACGCGCGTCACTTCCATGTCGTAACCGAGGATCATGAGGGCGGGCATCGTCACGCCGACGCCGAATGCGATCGACTCGCCGGCCGACCCCGTCGTCTGGACGATGTTGTTCTCCAGGATCGTGGCGGGCCTGATCTTGAACATCTTCGCGAACAGCCGGAACAGGGTGATCGAGATGACCGCGACGGGAATCGACGCGCTGATCGTCATGCCGACCTTGAGCACCAGGTAGACGGACGACGCGCCGAACACGATGCCGAGCAGCGCCCCCACCAGTACCGGCAGCAGGGAAAACTCGGGAATGACCGTTTCCGCGGGAATATAGGGTTTGTGCTGTTCCGCCGTTTGAACGGCGGCTTCACCAGAGTGGCTCATCGGATCCTCCGCTAAAAAAATACGCCGCGCCGAAGCCGGTTCGTGCCAGCTTCGGCGCGGCCAACGATATCACATATCGACCGGTTTGGAAAGTCGCATCAGCAGGTCGGTCGCCATCTCGCCGAGCTCGGTTTCGGAAGTGCTGACGGCGAGAAGCGTGTCGACCCCCTGGGGGTCGTCCGTCAGGCCGATCACGTATGCCGCGCAGATCTGCTGCTCCGGCGAGCCGTGAACGAGCAGATACCGGAGAATATCACACCCCGTCGCGCCCAGCCCGAGAAGGGCTATGGCGGCGGTTTTCCGAACGTTCCACGAGGAATCGTCCGTCAGGCTCACGAGGTTGTCCTTGAATTGGAGGAGCCGCAGCTTGCCGGCCAGGTATGCTCCCGACGCCCGTCGTTTCTCGTCGGGGCTTTCAAGCAACCGCTCGATCTCGCCCATGCTCTCGACGCAGCCGAGCTCCCAGAGGGTCTGGACGGCGTCGGCCTTGACCCGGTGGTCCTCATCCTGCAGTAATCCCTTGATCCGTTCGATGATCGCCTCGTCCTTCCGGCCGCCGGCCAGGAACTGGCGCTTCAGGGCCACCGCCGCGTTCGCGCGCGTGCGAGTGTCTTCGTGCCTCAGCATATCGCCCAGGAACTTCTGTGTCGCCGCGCCTGGAAAGCCTCCCAGCGCGGAAACAGCCGTCGCGCGCACACGGTCGTTGTCGGTCGTTCTGGCCAGATCGAGCAGGGGCTCGACCGAACCAGGGTCGCGCAGGGACGCCACGGCCTGGACGGCCGCGATGGCCACGATCTCGGACCTGTTTTTCAGCAGCTTGTGAAGCCTGCCCGAAGCGTTCGGCAGGCCGCTCTTTCCGAGGGCGCTCACGGCGATGCAGACGACGTCTCCCTCGGGGTCATCGATCGCCGACAGGAACAACGGCATCCATCGCCGGTCGCCGCCCTGCTCGAGGATGACGAGCACGCCCCACCGGAGCAGCCGGGGCAGTTTCGCAAACGTCTCCTGGAGTTGCTCGCCGGCCTTCGCGTGACCGAACGTCGCGAGGGCAGCCATGGCGAAGGCGCGTTCGGTATCGTCGCCCCGCGCCATGAACTCGAGCAGGGGCTTGTTCGCGAACTCTTTCCCGACTTCGTTGCCGATGAACTCGGCGACGTCGGTCAGCAAGCGATGCCGTTCCATCAGCGCCTCGAGCGTCTTGACGCGAGCCATCTCCGGATCGTTCATCCGCTCGAGATGACGGCTGAGCAGGCTGAACGGGACCGGCATCACGGTCCCCTTGATCACGCCGAGAAGCTTGCGCTCGACCTCGGGCCGCCCCTCTCCGAGCGTGCGGAGAACGGAGACGGCGAACCAGGTGAGAAACCGCTCGTACCGCTCGACCAGGTCCAGGAGTTCACTCATCTTCAGCATACCGGGCACCTCATGACAGCATCATTTGCCGCTGATCCGCAGAAGGGCGTCGCGCACCTGGTTCTGCAGCGGCGAGTTCGGATACAGGTTGAGAATCTTCTCGTAGGCGGCACGCGCCTTCGTGTAGTCGCGCTGGTAGACTTCGTATGTATAGGCGATCGCGAATTGGGCGTCGGCGGCGAACTGGTTGTTGTAATACTGCGAGTTCAATTCTTCCCAGTATTTTATCGCCTCTTCGTATCCGGCAAAACCGTCTCTCAGGACATTTCCCATCCGATAATACGCTTCATGCACGATCGGGTCGTTTTTCTTCGTGTCGATGATGCGCTGGTAGATGCGCCGCGCCTCGTCCCAGTTCATGACGAGCTGCTCGTTCGCCAAGCCAAGCTTGAGGTTGGCCTCGTCGACATACGGCGAGTTCGGCACCTCGCGGGTGAATGCCTCGAGCAGGCGAAGCGCCTTCTGGCCGTCGCGCAGTTTTTCCATGTACAGATCGTACAACTTCATCACGAGTTCGCCGTAGAGCGGGTCGCCCTTGTTCTCGGACAACCAGCGCTCGTAGTATTCGCCGGCCTTCTCCGGGTCCATCAGCTGGTTTTCGCAGAGCGCGACCAGCTCCTTCATGATATCGAGGGTCGCGGGCGACTCGAGACTCTCGTCCCACAGGTCGACAAGCTCGCGCTCCGCACGGGTGAAATCACCGAGATCGTCGATGAACCGTTCCTTGATGTCCTTCAGGATCTCGAGAATTTCCTTGTCGTCGTCGGTATACACGCGCTTCACGGCCTTGCGGGCCGGCTTCTTCGCGACGGCCATCTTCTTCTCGACGAGCCGTTTGAGTTTGGAAACGGCGAACTCGCGCACGTCTGCGATATCGCGGTAGTCGTCCTGGACCGACTCCCAGAACACGCGCGCCAGTTCGGGATTCGCGAGCTTGTCCTCGACGAGCCCACCGATGCGGATCAGCAGATCGAGGTTGCGCGAATCCGGCTCGACGGTCTTGAGATACTCGTCGAGCACGGTGACCGCCTTCACGGCGTTTCCCTTGCGCTCGTACAGCGAAGCGATCTTCAGCATGAGATCGCGCGACCGCGACAGGTTCGGATGGGTCTTCAGATACTTCTCATACTGCGCGATGGCCCGATCGAGATCGCGCAGGTCATTCTCGAGCACCTTCCCGATGTAATACGGGAACTCCGAGCCGCCCTGTCTGGAAAGCCCGCGCAACCGCTCCAGCTGCGCGATGTCGAGCTGGGCCGCCACGTTTTTCTCGAGCACCTGGATGGCCGTCCGATGGCTCGGGGCGAGCTGGCGGAAGTCGAGAAGCCCCGTCAGCCGCCCATGCGCCTGGGCAAGCCTTCCCGCCGCGTAATCCTGTTTGTAGAGCCAGTAGAATCCCGACCGGCTGAGCCGGCTCCGGGGATACCGGTTCACGAGGGCCGAGTAGAGGCGATACGCTTCGGCGGTCTGCTGGCGCCGCGCCTGGATCCGGGCCATTCTATACAATACAATATCTTTACGGCAGCCAGGATGATACAGGCTTTCCCAGGCCTTCGTATACATATCGAGCGCACCGATGTCGTTTCCCGTCTCCTCGAGCAGGCGGCCGGCCAGATACCGCAGTCTCGCGGCATGCGGCCGGTTTTCGATGCGGGACAGCGCCTCCTGGAGAAGGCTGAGAGCGTAGTCCGGATCTCGCTCGAGGCGCCAAATGCGCCAGATCTGCTGCTCGGCCGCATCGTGGTCGGCACGTTTTTCGGAGTACAGGACACGCTCGCGGAACCGCCCCAGGCCATTGATTTTCCGGGTCAACTCCTGGCGGGCGACCGGGTCCGTGCAGGCTGCAAGGCCGGCCTCCCAGAGGCGGAGGGCGGCGGAGGCGTCGCGGTCCTGCGTCAGGGCGATCTCGCCCAGTCCCAGCCAGGCCTCGTCGCGCCGGGGTGAATCGGGATACAGCTTCAACAGGGCCTCGTAATCCTCGCGGGCCTTCGACGGGTCCTTCAGCGCATCGCCATAGATGCGAGCACGCTCGAGCAGAATCTCCTCGCCGTCAGTGCCCTTCACGCCCTTCCGGAGCATGTCACCGAGTTCGGTGACGGCTTTCACGGCCCGGGTGTTCTCCGCCCGGATCTTGCTCTCGCGGAAGAATTCGGAGCCTGGATAGACGAGCGTGATCTCGTAGAACAGGTCCTGCGCGCGGTATTTCGCATCCTCGCGGCCCTCGACCAGGCCGGCGAGCCTGAACAGGCGCGCGGGCGTTTCGGGCTCTTCGGGGAAGAGTTCGATCTGTCGTTCGATCTCCTCGATGGCGCCAAGCTTCGAAAGCTCGTCGCGCTTCTTCTCGACCCACAGCTGGGCCTCCGGCATCGTCCAGATGTCGCCGTATCCGTCAAGCAGCGCGCGAACGGCCGCCTCATCCTTGTCTTTGCGAGCTTTCTCGACAAGCCGCTTGAGAGCCGCAAACCGGAATTTTTCCTCGCCCTGGGATTCGAGGGCGTTTTTCACGTAATCGAAGTTGTCGGTCAGCTTCTCGAGACGCAGGCAGATCTCGCCGCGCCGTGGTGTATCGAAGGCGAGGGCGCCCTCGAGAGTCTTGACCGCCTCTTCCTTTTTCTCGTCCTTTTCCAGGAGTCCCGCCTTGCGGACCGAGGCGTCGACACGCACCTCCGCCGGCAGGGACGAGTCCTCGATCAGCTTCTCGTAGAACCGCAGGGCGTTCTTCCTGTCGTCGGCGGCCTCGTAGACCTGTGGCAGCCGCTGGCGGATCTCGACGGCCCGCGCGCCTTTCGGGAAGAAGGAGAGATACTCGAAATACGCCTTGTTGGCGGACTCGTATTTTTTGAGCATCCGTTCGAGAGCCATCGCCATCCGGTACAGCAGTTCGGAAAGCGTTTCGGGATAGTTCCGCTCGGAGAGAAGCTTCTGAGCCTGGGCGACGAACGTATCGGCATCGGGAGCTCTGAACATCATCCACGATATATAATGCCGCACGGCCTTGCCATACAGGTCGGCCGGCACTTTTCCGCGTTGCACAAGCTCCGTCAGAATCTCGACGGCTTTCTTTCCGTCGGGTTTCCGGTCGTCCATCAGGCTCAGATACCGCTCATACAGGTCTGCGGGTTCGAGGTCCTCGAGCGCCTCGGTCTCGGAAGCGGCCGCGCGGGGTTCGGGGCGTTCGCCGAGTTCCTGCGTATCAGAGGCGGCGGCGAGCTCGGCAGCCTCGCGCCGTTTCCGCCGTTCCTCCGCCTGGGCGGCAAGCCACGCATCCGGTCCGGCTTCGAGCTCTGCCTGTTCGATTCCTTTCTTCGCCTCCTCGGCCAGGGCCGGCGACAGGCGCACGACACGCCGGAAGAACCTGATCGCCTGGACCGGGTGGTGCAGCGCCAGATACGCCTGGCCCATGGCCAGCGAAGCTTTCGCGACATGCCTGCTCTGTGGGTATCGCCTCAGGAACGCCTGGAGCGTCGGGAGACCACGAGCGGCGTCGCCGGAGGAAAGATACAGCCGTCCCATTCGGTACAGCGGGGTATCCATGTTCGGATCGAGCGGCTCGGTCAGCGAAGCGGCGGCTTCGTAGAGCTGGATGGCCTTCGGGATCGACTTGTCAATTCTATATACTATATTTCCTAGGGTCAGCAGGCAGGCGAGCTTCGTCGTTCCCGAACTCGTTTCGGCGAGTCGTTCGAACAGGGCGCGCGACTGCGCCGGGTAGTTCCGGTACAAAGCGCCGCCGATGTCGTAGGTGAGCCCCCACCGGATCTCGTCGGGCATCTCGGCCTCGGAGATCTCGCCAGCGAGACTCTCGAGCGGCGCGCTGGAGCTGGCGAGCGTGAGGACGTCGATGAGCTGCCCGTAGAGGTCGAAACGGTCGCGCAGGCCGGCGGCGGCCATGCGGCCGCGCAGGTCGGCCTCGCGGCGCCGGAACAGCAGATCGCGCCACTGGGCCTTCGTTTCGAGATACCCTTCGTCCGACGGCAGGCTGTGGTCGAGGTATGCCCGCAGCATTTCCAGGGCCCCGACGTAATCCTGGCTTGCGAGCAGCCGCTCGGCCAGGTCTTTCCGGAAGGTTTGGGCGTCCTTGGAGCCGGGATACTTCGCGATGAAGTCGCGCATTTTCTTCTGGGCGGTGTTCTCGTCGCCCAGCGATTCGCGGTAGACGCGGATGCTATCCTTCATACCCTGCATCGCCCAGTAACTATCGGGATAGGCGGCGGAAAGGTCGCCCCAGGCCTTCAGGGCGCCGACGGGATCTTTCCTGTGAAGCGCAAGCAGGTTTCCGATCTTGTATCGCACTTCGTCGAGGCGGCCCCAGTCGTAGAGCACGTCCAGCTTCCAGGTCGACTGCCGGGGAACAGCTTTGACGAGATAGCGGTTGTACAGGTCGAGCGCCGCGTCGTAGTCGCGCAGGTCGTTGTCGGTGATCAGCGCGGTCCGGAACAGCACTTCGCGGACCAGCTCGTGGTCGGGATTCTCGGCAAGGAACTTCTCGTACAGTTTGAGGGCGGCGCGCACGTCGCGGCCGCGGTATTTCTCATACGCCATGTCGAACAGCAACTGGGCCTTTGAGACTTTCGGTTCCGTGCGGGCGAGCGCATGAACGAGCCAGGGATCAACCGCCACGCCGCGTCGCTTCCGATGAATATCGAGAGCCCGTTCGTAGCACGACTTCGAGCGATCGGGGTCGTTCAATTTATACTCGGCGGTATACCCGGCCATTTTCAGTCCGAGCACGCCCCACCACCGGTCCTCGTCTTCGGCTTCCTCCCGTTTCTGAAGCGAGATCGACGGGGTCGCGGGAGCGAGATGCGGCGGCAGACTCGCAAGCTCCTCGAACACCTCGATCGCGGCAACCGGATCGTTCAGTTTCTCCACGAGGAGATTGCCCAGAAGCACGCCGCAGATCCGGTATTCGAGAGGTTCCTTCGTCGCCTTTCGGAAGGCCCGATAATCCTCGAGGGCATCCTTCGCCTCTTCGAGGGGCAGATGGAACTGGCGTAGCGCGCCCCGCACGAACAGCGACTGCACGGCAGCCTCGGATTCGTATGGAGGCTTGATGGCCTGCAGATACGGGGATGCCCGTTCCGGCTTCGACAGGTCGTAGGCATAAAACAGGCCGATATGGAGTCTTGCGAGATCGGCGGCATCTCGCTCGGGAAAGCGGGAGATTTCCTCCCAGGCTTCGAGCGCACGCATGCCGATTTCGAGGTCGTACCCGCGGGCGAACCCCATCAGATACGGCATTTCCTCCATTTCGCTGAGCTCTGGGAACGGCGTGTAATACCGGCGGAACGCCTTGTACAGGTCTTCGATCCGCGTCAGGCCTCTTCCGACGATGCGGGCGCGGGCGATCTTGCCCTTGACCAGATACTCGCGCGGCGGGTTCCATTCGAGCATCCGCTCGAGTTCGCGCTGGGCCTTGTCGAACTCCTTCTGGTCGACGAGAATCTCGGAAAGCAGCAGCTGCGCCTCGCATTTGACGTCGACCGGAACGGGGTCGGACCTCACGAGCGTGCGGATCAGCTCGAGCGCAGGCTCGGGCCGGGACAGCTCCTTGTATTGTCGCGACAGGAACAGCCAGCCCTCGCCAGGTTTCCGCGACGGATGCTCGCGCAGGAAGTTCAGGACGTTGCGCTTGATCGCCTCGTCCTGTTCGCGCGGCATGAACGCCGGTTCCGTGGCCACCGGAACGCGCGGCCGGGCGTCGGCCTGAGCGGCGCACGCCAGGACGACGCAGCAGCCCAGAACCAGGCGGCGGCAGGTCGGCAATATGTTATCGAAGAGAGGCATGACAAGGGGATGATAGCAGATAGTGCGGGTGTGAGACCACTGATCCGAAAAGCCCGATAGTGCACGTAGGGGCGGGTTTGAAACCCGCCCCTACAGGAACATCCGGGATATGCGTCAGTCGGACCATCCGAGGAGCCTGAACGCCTCGTCGATGCGGTCGACGGTCGTGCCGACCATCATCGAGTCGAGCGCGGCGGCCTTGTTCATGTTCGCTTTCGCCTGGTCCTTGTCGCCTGCGAATGCGTAGGCAAGGGCCGTCAGGGCATACACTTTCGCCGTGCTCAGCGCGAGACCGTTGTGCTGGCCGACGAACTTGTCGGGCGGCATGTTGCCGAGAAGCTCGGCGGCCCGCAGATAATCGTCGGAGGTCTGGTGTCTGAAGATCAGCGCCGCGGCCAGGCCGACCTTGGCTTCCATGCTGCTTCCGGCGGCAATCTCGAAATAGGGGATCGACTCGAGGATCTTGCCGTTCTTCGAGATCGCCCAGCCGAGGCCGTTGTTGGCGTCGATCCGCTGGGAATCCGTCAGAGGCTCGGCGAGCGCCTGCATGAAGCTGGACTCGGCCGTCTTATAGGCACCCGTCTCCAGGTTTGCCCACCCGTCGTTGATCAGCTGCTGCGCCACGACCGCATCGGAGGTCCCGCCGCCGTTGCTGCCGCCGCAGTTCTGGATCATCGGGAACGTCAGCAGCACCAGCAGGAGAATCGCCAGCTTGCCTTTGTTCATCACCTGTCCCCCGTTTACCGGCATCGTCATGTGTCAGTCCTCGCTCACCGCAGCACGGCCATCTTGCGGCGTTCCGTCCAGGATTCGCCATTCGCCGTCGCCTCGAACTCGACGATGTAGGCGCCGTTCGCGACGGCATGGCCGTGCCGGCTCTTCAGATCCCAGCGGGCCTGGTAGATCCCGCCGCCCACATGCGCCATCCTGGTTTCCCAGACGTCCTCACCGGCGATGTCGTAGATGCGCGCCTCGATCTGCGCCCCCACGGCGGCGCCGCCCCGGAAGGTCATGCGCAGGTTGGCGAACGCGCGGGCCGGGTTCGGATACACGATCGCCTGCGAGAGGCCGAACGCGCTCGCCATATTTGCCGTTATATTTGAATGCACCTTGTTTCCGAGTCTGTCGGAAACCTCGACATCGAGATCATACCGGCCGTCGAGCCGCCCGGCGAGGTTCGCGAGAATCTTTCCGGAAGCGGCATCCCAGCGGGCGGGAATGCGCTCGTTTCCGATCTTCACGACGATGCTCCCGGCGTCGATCCCGGAGCCGTTCTCGGTGACGCCGATCGAAACCATGCCGTTTTTGTCCGTTACGGCCTCGCCGCCGATGACGGGCGGAGCCTGGTCGATCGCGGCGAACACGGTGCCGGACCGATTCAAGGCACCGAGGATCTCGTTTCCGACCTTGTCCGCACGGCCAAGCCACTGCGGGCCGTTGTCGGAGGCGGCGAACAACCCGACCGGCAGACTCGCCGTCCAGGGACCGCTCAGGGGCAGGGCCACGCTGACCGGCGCATCGGTCGTATCGCCAGGCAGCGCGACGTCGAGCATCGGCGTGATGCGCCGCAGGCCGGCATACGAGTGTTGTTCGGTCGAAGCCGCGAGCACCACGTATCCGCCCTTCCGGATCGATCCGGCCGGGAAGGTGATTCGGCCGTAGGAGGCGGAGAGCGAGCCCTGGCTCTTCGGCGGATAATAGACCGCGCTGAATTTCAGGTTATTGGTAAGAATCGTGCCGTTGCTGTTCGTCCCGTAAGCCTCGACGACTCCTTCCCCGGATTCTTTCAGCGCATAGTTCGTGATATATGTGCTGTCGCTGATCGGGGTCATCGTCAGGTATCCCTGCTGGGAGTTGAAGGTCATCTGGAGTCGGGGGGTCGAAGCGAACTTGTCGTTCGTCCGAACGACGATGTGCAGGTTGTTCTCGTAGACCGGGTTCGGGAAGACCGCGACCTTCAGGTCGGCGAACGTGGTCGAGTAGACGTAGTTCGCCTTCTCGTAGTTTCCCTTCGTCGTGATCATGGGCAGCAGCACGAGATTCTCGTAGGCATTGCCGGAGCCGTAATTCTGCACGATGAGGTTTCCGGCCTGCTTCTCGTTGAGATAGATGAACTCGACCGACGGATCGATGTCCTCGCCGCGCTTGATGACGGCGGCCTTGAACAGAAGCGTGTCATCGCCATCGAAGCCCAGGTTGAGATTTCCCGAGCTCCCGGAGATCTCGATGTAGTCCGAAGCCCACGGATTGACGTTCGCCGATCGAACGGCGCCCGACGGGCTCAGGATGACCCGTTCCGAGAATTTCACGGGCAGGCTCTGGTTCACGCCGATGTTGTTGGTCGTGTCGTAGTCGTTATCGGCGTTGTAGCCCCACTTGCCGTCGTTGAGACTGCTCATGTCGTTCTTGCGGGTCTTGTCGAGGATGTTGGCGACGGCGAAGTCGGCGAACACGTTTTCCATCGTCGTGTTGAAGCCAAGCAGGGCCTTGTTGATCGAATCGACGCCCGTCGTCTTGTCGCGGACGAGGTTTTTCATGAAGGTCGATACGTTCGATCCGCCATATTTTTCGGCGAGGTAATACATGAAGAGGAAACTCGCCCCGTAGTTTTTGAACGGGCTCGAGCCGAGCCAGACACTCGTGCGCGGCTCGACGAGGATCGTATCGGGTTCTTTGATGAACTCGTCGACATTCGTCGTCTGCGATTTGTCATACACATACTGGGCATACTGCGTGAAGCCCTCCTCGACCCACCGTTCCTCTTCCTGGAGGGTTCCGTCGACGATCTGGGTGCCCTCGTTGAAATGGATCATGTGGGTGAACTCGTGGGCCGTGGTACGGTATGCCTGCTTGGACTCGGTCAAGAAGGTCGGGAACAGGTCGATGTGAAGCAGTTCTTTCTCGTTGCTGTAGGGAATCTGGGTCTGCGGGAACTGGTTCACGGCCCAGAAGTAGCCGCGGAACGAGCCGACGCCGTCGCGGATGTCGTCGAGGATGATGAAGATCTTGGAATCCTGGTCGACATCCGGCTCGCTGCCAAAAAACTCGCGCATTTTCGGATAGATGACGCTGTCGAACTCGTCGGCGAACGCCTTGAGGCTGGCGCGTGCCGAGTTTTTGTCCATGCCGAAGACGAAGCGCGGATCGAGCGTCTTGGCGCCGGTCGCGGGGGCGAAGTACAGCTTGTCGCTTCCCCAGCCGGCGGTATCGGGCCAGTACAGGCCCCATGCGGAATCGGGAGCCGGGGTCGTATCCTCGGTCGAGGAGATACCCCGCGGAAGGGTCGGAAAGAACATCGGCGGCACGAAAATGTAGCAGTGGCTGCCGATATAGCGAAGCACGGCCTTGGGGTAGTGGCCGTTTTTGTCGAGATCGTAGAATTCGCCCGCCCACTCGGTGCCAAAGCTGGCGCGGCCGTCGTCTTTTCCGGTGTCGCCGCCGGTACCGGGCCATTCGCCGCCGTCGTGCAGCAGCGCGGTCAGGCCGAGGCCGTTCACGGTATAGAAGGGAACCTCGGCGTAGTCGAGATCAGCCGCGGTATAGTTTCGGCCACCCACGATGCGGCTGATGTTTCCCTTGACGCCATCTAAGCCCTTCGCGCGCATGCCCTGGATCTGAACGGACAGATCCCGGTTCAGTAGCATGCTCAGGCATGCCTCGCCGCCCTTCTTTGCCGCCGCAGCCTGCGTTTGCGCAACCGAGCGGATCGAAGGGGCGATGGGCGAGGTCGCCGCGTGCGCCGTCACGCCTGCCGAGAGGAACCCCAGCAGCGCGATCAGAACCGCGCCTCCAGTGAGTTTGCTTTTCATTCGTTTCATGTCAGCACCTGATCAGGTTTTGGCCGAAAATAGAGAGAACCCCGCTATGTTATCGGCAAGCCTCTCCAGTTTCGTGAGCCCCTCCAAGGTTTCCCATGAAACATACGGAACGACGGAGAGAGCACTCGCTTCAGATCTGCGAGTGCTCTCTCGTGAAAAGGGCCTGAATCGATTATGCAGCCTTGCGATGCGGCTTCCGGAGGGATTCCCAGCCGAGGCAGGCAAGCCAGACATGGAGCGGAATCGGCTTCTGGCCGCTCCGATAATATGCGATCATGCGTGGACTGAGCCCAAGCGCCGCGCTCGCAGCATCGACGGTGAGACCGTGCCGGTGCATCCATTCCCAGATGCGCTCGTGGCCGATGCCGCCTGCTTGTTCGACTCCCAGGTTGCGCAGGTTATCACCGGCGAGAGCGATCGTTTCGTCTTCATCCCACGTAACGCACCATCCGTACTCTCCGACTTCGGCACGTGCAAACATTGCGACATTTTTCAAAGCCACAAGTGCGGGTGTGGAATCGATCCAGTCTCGAAGATCGACGACGAACGCTGCACCATCACAAAACGTGAGAAGGAGTCGAAACCCACCCTCAATCTTGACACCCGACAACCTGAAATGATCCTGCTTCATGTTTTCAACTCCTCGAACACCTTCAGAAGAGTTTCTCGGTTTTCCTGTGCCCAGTTCATCGCTTCCAGAACTTCTCTGCGCTCGACATCCCCAATGATTTCAAACGTCCCAAGATCGACGGATGCCATTCTTCCATCCCGCAAAAGCAGGTGAAAATGCGGCGGATGATGATCCCGTAGATTCAACCGCAACGTACAATTCGCAAAGCGCTTGATGACAGGCACAAGACAATTATACTGCAATGGTTGCAGGTTGTCAAAACAGTGAATTACAGGAAAAACTCGCGTTCGAGCGTGAACTGCCAACCACCACGAATATGCTTTTCGGGTTCCGCCGCCGGTGGTGCGGAAGGGCCCGGGGGAGCCGCGCCGGCGGTTTCCTCTTTTTCGGGTTTCTTCCGCTCGGCAGGAACGAGCAGTCTGAGCTTCGTCTTCCAGGCACCCCGCCTGTCAGGCCTGCGAAGGTTGAGTTCCAAACGATGGAGGTCGTATCGGGAATCGCGGATTTCTGTGGTTTCTTCGCGATCGGTTCTGAGGTTCGATATTTTCGTCTGGTGATGGATGACCTGCAACGGTATCCGCATCAGGCCATACTGCGCATCGGCGGATATGCGGCTGAACAGATGGAACGTGTGCCCGACCCGGCCGCCCCAGAAGGCGACATCCGGAATCGTATCCAGCGTCTGAATTTCATTCGTGGAAAACAGGAACAATGGATCAAGCGTAATGAGATTGTTTTTGATATATATCGTCGAGTCCAGCCGGTACCGGCCGGCTTCGGCGAACCAGTTTTTCCGCCCCTCGTGCGCCACGCCGAGAACCCGGCCGGTCAGCCTCATCGAATGGACCGTCTCGCCGAACTCGAACCGGCCGTCTTTCATGCTGACGCCGTTTCCGTGATCCTTCACCTGCGACCACTGGAGATACGGACGCCATTCGCGATTGCCCGTCAACGCGACCCGGGTAGTGAACTCCCGGGATCGCCTGTGAAGAGGCACCTGGAGAGCCATGCGGATTCCCGTGGTCCGGAGATCGTGTTCGATGCCGGCATCTCGAAGATCGAGAGACACATCCACATCGGAGCCTCGCGAATACATCCGGTACCAGCGGCCCGAAGAAGGGTTGTCGAAGTTGATTCCCGGGCTGGAACCGAGAGCGGCGACGATGTCGGGGTGCAGTTCGTAGGCACCCCGAAACGTGCTCTGTGAGGACCAGCCGCCGGCTTCGAGCGCCCAGCCTTTGCCGACATGACGAAGAGACAGGGCATCGTGTTTTTCCTTCGTCCCCAGCTCGAACCGGTCGGCCCGGTCCACGTCCTCCGTCATCCAGATCTGGCGGCCACGCACGAGGGTCTCATATCGAACCCCCCATCGCCCGGCAATCGCCTCTTCAACCCACAGCTTCGTGCGCGACCCATCGAATCGCGATATCTCTCGATCCCCCCGCCACTCGCGATACATCTCTTCGGCAGTCCAGGCCATCCCGATACGCCGTGTAGCCGATGCCGCCCATTCCGGCTTCTGCAATGCATCTGGAATCTCGCCGAGGGCGAGAGCCTCGAACAGATCGACAGCCCTCGCCGGCACCGCCAGGGCAAGAAATCCGATCATAAATAACCTTGCCGCCCTTGCCCCCCAAAGATCAGTTGTGATGCGCATCTCCGTTTTCCGAACAGCCATTGATTTTTTCATTCGCTTGCGGAATCATGCAGGGCGGGTTTGAAACCCGCCCCTACAGACGACGCAATGCATATTGATGTCACGCCTTATCGAGATGAGCCCCAGACCAAAAACGCATGGGCACAAGGCCCATGCGTTTTTGGTCTTACGCGATTTTACCTGCCGAGAAGGAAATTTTCCCAACCCTGAATATCTGTGGAAAGAACCATATTGACGTTTTGGAAGTTGTTGGGATCGAAGAGCTTCCAAGTGAAATGCCCGAGAAGGTTCCCGCTGCCATCCTTGTAGAGGCCGTCGGTGATTCCAGAGGTGAGGTGCGTTGGAGTAGAGTTATACGTATAGGTGATCTTTCGAGTCGTCGTGGAATCGATGGTCATCGTGGCGGTTGCCAGCAAAAGAGGCGAATCATACACGCGGACCGCCTCGTAGTTCATGACCATTTTCTTCGCCGTCGGATCCTGGAAGGTGATGGTGCCGGTATATTTGACATTCCCGTCGGTGGTCGTAACGGTCGTATCACCGCCCTGGAAGTTGGTGGAACCGCTCAGCACCGGTTTTCCATTGGTCATGGTGTAGGTCAGGGTATCGACGGTGTTGTCGGAGTTCGTTTTCTTCAGGGTAACGGTCGCACCATCCGGAACCTGCTGGGTGGCAGACGGATCGAATGATGCGTTTGCAATGGTGATCTCAAGTTGTTTGATATAGCCATAATCCTTGTAGTTGGTACCATTGTAGGAAGCCAACACAGCTCCGGAAATACCGCCGACTTTATACTCACCTTCATATTCACCGGTGGTGATCTTCGAGATACCGGTCAGATTCAGGCTGAGTTGTTTCAGATATATATCTTTCGCCGTCGATTCGGCGGTCACGCTGATCGACAAGGCATTTCCGGAAAACGCGATGGAATCTGACATTTCTTCTTCTTCAGAAATGAAGAAGAAATCGTTTTGGGTTTGCGGGTAGAAGGTTTCGCCTTGTTTCCAGCCAAATTTTCCGTAGTAGAAGGGCCGAGACTCGGATATGGTTCCGGAAACGCCGCTCACCGTCACTCTTCCACCGGCCGTCACGTTGTTGACGACGTCATTGGCGGTCACATCTGCGACGATGGTGCCGCTGATCGTAGCTTCCAGCTTTTGCAAACCTCGATAGGTGTAAGCAACGCCAGAGGTAGCGCTATAGAGCGCATAGAAGCCTTCCGATGCCTCTTTCTGATAAGAAGCCGTTCCGGAAAGGCCCGAGGTGACCTGAAAAACCACGCGATTTTCGACGACGCCGGTGGTCGGGTTGAGCGTTTCATTGGTGAACTTCGAATTCGCATTGAATTTGATCTGCGAAATGACGCCATTACTGGTGGTAACCTCAACGCCCTCCATCAATTTTCGATTGGTATTCTGAGTTACAAAACCAGAGCCCTGAATCCAACTGACGCGCTTATCGATGATTTCAACGCTATTCGAAGTAAACGAAATACTGGAGGTCGGTGAACTTAGATCGGCAATCGGGCCCTCGGTCGCAGAGGTTCCGCCTGGCAGCGAAGCCATGAGGAGATTGCGAAGGCCCTTTATGTCGATGGCCTGGTTGGAGCCGAGGATCGGGGTCAGGGCAGGGACGACCGGAACAGCTGAAGTGGACGGGGCGACGCTGCCAACGATGCGGGACGGCAGGCCGATGTTCGCGAGGTTGAGGATGCTTTCGATGGCGCACCGAACCTGCGTGGCGGGGCTGGCGACAAGGCCTTCGACCTGGATGTTCGCGGGGATTCCAACGCCGCCGGTAGTGGGCGGTGCCGCAACTTCCTTGAAGTCGTCGGCGATGGCCTTGACGTCGGACACGGCTTCCCATGTGAATGTCTCGGAAGGCGAGCTGGTGATGAGCGTGACCAGCGTCGTTTCGATCGTCGTGACGAGTGTCGTCAGCTTCTGCCCGAAGGATGATTCATTTTCGACCTGGTTGATAAAACTGTCGAACGTGCCATTCGAATACTGTGTCTGCCACTCCTCGAACGCCAGCGCCTTCGCCAGGTCGTCGGAACCGATATCGACGGCCGGCGTCGTCTTCGTCTCTCCGGCTTCGGGAACAGCGCTCGAAATGTATCCCCTGAGGATCGCGACGCTCAGGCGGGTGACCACCATTTTGAGAACGCCTTTCGAAGGCGCGGCAACCGTAATATTGCTGCCGAAATTGATAACCTGGTTGGCTCCAGACGGGGTAATGCTCGTTGCAGTTATGCTCTTGATCGTCTCGCCGGTTTCGGGATTGACCAGGGCAACCGCAAACTCGTTCGCCGACGCCGCGTTCACACTTCCTCGGACAGAGCCGCCGCCACCAGCAGGCACGGTAGCCGAAAGAGTCGGCACCGTCAGATATGACGGCGTGCTGCCGCCGCTGCTGCTTCCACCACCGCCGCCGCCGCAACCCACGCAGGCGAAGGACACGGCGACGAGAAACACCGCGAGAAACGTCCGGGAAAAAGACCTGACAACCATCTCGAAAACCTCCAATGATATTTAATATAATATATATATTCTATATTATTTCTTATGAATTAAGATACTACCCCCCCCCCCCGAAAATGTCAAGCCGCATTTTTTCGACTTTCAGTATCCGTATTTTTCACGCAATTGAGAAGGGCGCGTTTCCAACTTCGAACTTTTCACGCCGTACCCTTGTGACCCCCGGGGAGCGGTTGGTATAATCAGTAAAATTGCCGTATTCAACCCTGTCGGCCGGAGGTTTTTGATATGAAACGCATGCCACACAATCGCCTGTTTTTCTTGGTGGTGATGGCCCTGTTGATGGCCCTGCCCGTCTTTGCGGGTGGGGCGTTCGAGCTGACCACGGCGGGCGTGCGCTACGTCGTCCGGGACGACTCCGGCCAGATCGTCCAGACGGTGAAGCCCGAATACGACACCGCGTCCGGCAAATACTATGTCCGCGACGCGTCGAACCGCGTCATCGCGCAGAATCTCTCGACGGAAGCGGCGATGTCGCAGATCAAGATCGTGGCGCCGGTCGAGGGCAACACGCACAGCGTCAAGACCAGGGATTTCCTGGGGAACACCGTTCCCGTCCTTCGGGAGCTTTCCGCCAGCGACGGCAGGTATCAGCAGCTGAAGGGCTACATCGAGAATGATGCCGGCCTTCGAAACATCGTTGCGATGCAGGTCGAGGCGCGCAACACGAAGATCGAGCGGCTCCAGCAGGAAGTGAACGCGGGCGTCCGGGATCCAAAGCTTGCCGAGTGGCTGGTCAGCGACCTGAAGAAGCCGGTGTATCTCGAAGTGGGCGATTCCGGCTCGATCTATCACGATTCGAAGGGGTTCGTTCTCGCCGAGACCGACACGAATGGCCAGGTCACCTATCGCGACAACAGCAGCGCGAACCGGCTCGTCATTCCGGGCGACAGCGAGGCGTTCCAGGGCGGCATGAACGACTCGTCGGCGGCCTCGGTCATCGCGCACGAAGTCGGCCACATGATCATGGACCAGACCTACGAGTCGCCGAATTATCCCAAGACGGGATATGCCGGTCCCCACGCGAAGAATTCTGTCACCGACGAGGGTTTCGCGTATTCCGAGGGGTGGGCCGAAGCCATCGAGACGCTGGCGAACAAGGACCGCCTCGACAACTCGAGTTCGTGGCGCGTCCAGAGCCAGAAGAACATCTCCGAGAACAAGTTCATCTTCAAGAACCAGGGCGTGGTCAGCGGAGCGAACGACGGGCTCCTCAAGACCGGCAGCGAGCAGCTTTCGACCGAAGGTGTCAACGCGTCGCTGTTCTACAAGATGCTCACCGACAACCGCATCCAGGCGCCGTATCAGAAAGTGCTCGACGTGTTCGAGTCGGCCAAGCCGCAGACCTACCGCGACTTCCTCCAGTCATACATCCAGAAATACCCGGAAGACCGTAGCTACGTCATCAAGCAGTTCCTCGAAAATACGAAGTATACGACGGTCGATTCGACCGCCACCTCCAGATACAAAGCCCTGTTTGATGCCGAACAGGCTTGGAAAACTTCCCCGAACGACGCCTCTCTCGAAGCCGCCTACAGGCAGCAGCAGGCTTCGTACAACCAATGGAAGGAACAGGCCTACCAGCAGACGGTCGTCGACGGCAAAATCGACCGGGCGGTCGAAGGCGGTATGGCGTATGCCTATTCCGACGACACGTCGAAGCAGTTCCGTCAGCTCAAACTCAGCGAAACCCTCCTGAGGGGCAAGAAAGCGCTCGGCGTCGGCCTTGAACGGGCCGCCGACTCGATCAAGCAGTCGTTCAGCGTGAAAAACGTCGCGATCACGGCGGGAACGTCGATCGCAGTCAACCTGGTCAGCCAGATCGCCTCGGGGGAAAAGCCAAGCCTCAAGCAGGCTCTGTCGGCCGTCGCCTCGATGCAGTTCGTCGGCAACGTCGTCGGCAGCTCGATGGGCGCGGCGGCAGGCCATGTCATCGCCCCGCTGATCCAGACGTTCGTCCCGATCCCGGTCGTGGGGGCCATCGCCGGTTCCCTGCTTCCGACCCTGACCTCGATCGCCGGCGGCCAGTTCGGCGGGAACCTCGGCGCCGGCATGAGCTTCAAGGAAGCCCTCAAGAGCCTCGACCCCGTCGCGATCGCCGGCCAGGCCGTCGGTTCGACCGTGGGCTCGATGCTCGGCGCGATGATACCGATCCCAGTCGTCGGGCCGATGATCGGCGGCATGCTGGGCGGTTTCCTGGGTGAGAAGCTGTTCACCGGCATCGCGAAACTGTTCGGCCGCGACAAAAAAGCGAAGAAGAGCGAGACGGCGGCAACGACCGCGCCCGCTCCCCAGATGATGCTCCAGGACACCGAATCTGAGCCGGTCGTGAAAACGGCGCCGAAGGCGCGTGAATCGTATGACCCGGTCCGGCTCGACGCCTCGATCGACTGCATTCCCTACGCGAACATGCACAAGAACCTGCGCGTCGTGAAGGACGAGTATGAGGCGGCGTACAAAAAATATGTCCAGGCCGCCGCATCGGGCAACCAAGCCCAGGCCCAGGCAATGCTCAATGCCTTCGTCCAGCAGCGCGAACGCTACCGCCGGGCCCTGGGCGCCTACTCCAAGTGATCTGATCGAGCATCCAGCACCGAGCGGACCTTGGCGGCAAGGTCGCCGATCGTGAACGGCTTTTCAAGAAGCATGACGTCTCCCTCGAGAACGCCGTGACGTGCGATGACGTCCGCTGTATAGCCTGAAATATATAATACTTTCATATTCCCGCGCAGGGCCAAAACCCGATCTTTCAGTTCCCTGCCGTTCATTTCGGGCATGACGACGTCGGTGACCAGCAGATCGATCAGGCCAGCATGTTCACCGATCAGGGAAATGGCCTGCCGCGGCGAGCCGGTTGCGAGAACGGTGTATCCCTTTCCTTCGAGTGCCGTTTTCATGAGCTTGAGGAGTTCGGCCTCGTCCTCGACCAGCAGGATCGTCTCGGATCCGCTCGCAGCGCTCTTGATCCCCTCGGCAGCAGGATGGGGGGGCTCGGATCGGTCGCGCGGCAGATAGACACTAAAAACGCTCCCTTGTCCCGGAGCGCTCTCGACGGTGACGAATCCGTCGTTCTGCCTGACGATGCCATACAGGGTCGCGAGACCGAGCCCCGTGCCTTCACCAAGTTTTTTCGTCGTGAAGAACGGTTCGAACAGGTGGCCCAGGGTGCTCTCATCCATTCCGCACCCGGTGTCGGTGATGGAGAGAGCCACGTATTCGCCGGCCCGGACGTCGGGGAACGAGGCGGCGCGGGTTTTGTCGACGAGCTCGTTCGTGGTCCGGATGGTGATCACACCGCTGCCCGAGATCGCATCACGAGCGTTGACGGCGAGGTTCGCGAGGACCTGGTCGAGCTGCGCCGGATCCATTTTCGTGACCCACAGGTTGCTTCCCGGGTTGAAGACGAGCTGGATGCTTTCGCCGATCAGCCGACGGAGCATCTTCAGCGAGCTCGTCACCGTCTCGTTCAGATCGATCGGACGCGGCTTGATCGTCTGTTTGCGGGCAAAGGCCAGGAGCTGACGCGTCAGGCCGGCCGAATGCTCGGCCGCCCGCCGGATCTCCTGCAGGCTGTTGGTAACCCGTGATCCAGCCTCGAGTTCGCACATGGCAAGGTCGGCATGGCCGATGATCACACCCAGCATGTTGTTGAAGTCATGGGCAACGCCGCCGGCCAGGCGCCCCACCGATTCCATTTTTTGGGCGTGGAGCAACTGCTCCTGAAGCTTGGACGCCTCTTCCGTTGCCAGGCGTGCTTTTTCCTCGGCCTGCTTCTTCGCGGTGATGTCCTCCGCAATGGCAAGAAGGACCCGATCATCCTCGTGATCGATCAACTGGAGATGCACCTCGACCGGATACCGGCTCCCGTCGGCCCGATGGTGAGTCGATTCGATGATCAGCTGCTGCTTTTCCCGCGTGAGGAGAGGGGTAACGAATCGCTCAAAGGTGTCGGGGGTGAACGCCGGGTTCAGCGCGACAGGGCCCAGCCGGCAAAGCTGCTCGAAGGTGTATCCGAGATTCGCCAGGGCACCCTGATTCGCGAATCTGAACTCCCCGCTCTTCACGTCAATAATGTAGATTTCGTTCATGCTTGCCCGGATCGTCTCGGTCAGCATCACGCGCTCTTTTTCCATCGCCCGCTCGGCGGCCTGGCTGCGGAACACGAGAACGACGCCGATCATCGTTCCTTCCTCGTTCCTGATCGGCGCGGCGCTATCGGCAATCGGCGTCTCGCGTCCGTCGCGCGAGAGCAGCAGGGCCTGGCCGGTCAGACCGATCCCTGCGCCCTGACGGAGAACAGCATCGACAGGACCTTCGACCGGCTGCCGGGTCCTTTCGTGGACGATCCGGAAAATTTCGGAAAGGGGCTTTCTTCGTGCCTCATTCTCTCCCCATCCCGTCAGTGTTTCCGCGACCGGATTCATCTGCAGAACCCGGCAGTCGCAATCGGTCGTGATGACGGCGTCGGCGATGCTGTACAGCGTTGCGCGAAGCCGTTCCTCGCTCGCCTGGAGGGCGATCCGGGCATCCTTCTGGCACAGGCGGTTCACCAGCAGCGCCCCCAGCAGCATCGTGATCGTCGGATAAATGACGATCACGGGCACGGCAACGCCTGAAAGCACCTTCCATCCCAGGTCGCCCGGAAGCGTGAGCATCAGCAGCAGCATGACGATATGAACGATCACGCCGAACAGGAACAGCTCCGTCCTCGACATGGCTTCGAGCGACTCCCTGCGGCATCTTCGCCAGAGCAGGGCAATGCCGCCGGAAGCGAAGACCACCGAGGTTCCCGTCCAGGCGCCGACACCGCCGACGATGAACAACCGGTTGAACGCCGTGATGAGCATCGCGAGAAGCGTGGGAATCGTTCCGAGGAACAGTCCGCTCACGCTGATCAGGACGGATCTCGTATCGTAAATGATGCCGGGCGAGAAATGGAGAGGCGTGAGAGAGATCGCAACGCCTATACTTCCAAGTATTATACCGCTGAATACAAGGCCACCGAGCGATGGCGCGCCGCGCCGGCTCGAGACGACGACATCATGGAGCAGAACGAGCGTCAGCAAAAGAGATGCGTTGTGGATCAGGGGCAAAATCATCCCACCGTTCACGCCTTCTTTCCCTCACGCACAGACATCACCTCTGATGAACCGTATGGAGTCTGCGTCATTGTATCACGGCGAATCGGCTGCCCGGTACCGGGTTTCCTGTCCCGCTTATCGGAGAATGGCGATACGCCCGTTTGCGGTGAGACGCTCGTTCCCGCTGGCGACACGTGCCCGGAACAGGTAGACGCCATTCGCGACGGCGGTTCCGGCGGCGTTACGGCCGTCCCAGCGGGCCGTCAGCGTGCGGTTTCCCGCGGAGGAAAGGGGAAGTACGGTCACCGAATGGCCCGATACGTCGCGAATGACGGCTTCGCCTTCGAGAAAAGGATCGGCGGCGCCGTCCCCGTCGAGCATCACGGCGATCGTCACGGGGCCGCGGGCCGGATTCGGCCAAGCGACAGCCTGCGTGATCCGCAAGGGGCCCGCGAGCACAACGGCAAGCGCCGTTCGAACGGCATTCCCGGCATGATCGGACACCTCGAGCGCGATTTCCTGCCGCCCTCCGCACACGCGCGCCAGGTCGGCCCGCACGATGCCGGTTCCGGCGTCGTAGTCATACGGCACGGCCGCACCGGCAGCCTCGACCCGAATCGAGCCGGCGTCGATGCCGGAGCCGTCATCGGAAATCCTGGCCAGGAGAGAAGAACGCCCCGGCGTCTCGTCGACATGCGCGTCATGAATGCGGGGTGGCATGGCATCCGTCGTCAGCAGATACCGGCCGCCGTTCCGAATGTCGCTGAAGAAGCCTTTTTCGTTTCGCCTGACGGGAATCCAGCGGTCCGAGGTGGCGTCGGCGGCCCAGAGGCCGACCCGACTCTCGTCGCCCGCCGATTTCACGGGAATATCGATCGACAGCCGCGCTTCCGAGATGCCGGCTTCGGGGAGAACGACGAGATAGGGCCTCGACCGTGAATTCAGGCCGCCCGGCAGATCGGTGACGACCGATTCGAGCAAGGAAGCGCCAAGGCCGTCCGATCGTGCGGTAACCGTCAGCGCGGCTCCACGCAGAGAGAGGCTCGAGGCGGTTCCGGCGCGGGTGATCGCGTTGAAGAACGAAAAGCTGCTGTTGTTGCCGCCCGGAAGGGTCGCCATCACCTGGCCTTCGCCGATTCCCGGAACGGTATAGTTTCCCACGAAAACGGTCCTCGAAGCGGGATCGGTGGGGCTCATCACCAGCGAGTTCTCGAGGTTGCTGAATTTCACCGTCACCGTCGGGGTCGCGAGGGGAGCCCCGTCGCGGGAGGCGACGACGACGATGAATTCCCCGGGAAAGGCCGGATGCGGAATGGGATACAGCATGACCCGGGCCGGCGAAAGGCTGAACCGGTAGCCCACCGGCGCGGAGCCAGACAAGGCCGATGCCGTCGCGATCGCGCTGACCAGGACATATCGGGGATTCGCATCGAAGTCGAGTTCGATCTCAGCGGCACCGGAAGCGTCGGGGGTCAGGCTCATCCAGCGTTCGTATCCGGGTTCGGCCGGGGTGACGAGAAGCGGGGTCACACCGGGGGTATCGCCCCTGAAGACCATCGTCACACGGCCGGAGCCGGTGAGGATGTCGTAATGCGCCGAATTGGGCCGGACGCGGCCTTCGCCGCCGACGAACGAGTCGCCGCCGGGGATGTATCGATGCAACGTTCCCGGAATCGGCAGGCCTCGGGCCTCGTCACCCAGGCGGCGATCCTTGTCGACATAGCCCCAGAAGCCATTCTGCAGATCGACCCGGTCGATGTGGTTCGCGATCAACCAGTGACGGACGACATCCTCGAACGTCATCGCCGCGTTCCGGCGATCGAGAGCGACAGTGATCCCACCGGCGCCGGTGCTCCCACTGTCGACGATCGAACGGATGAAGCCGCGGGCCTCGTCCGGCGTCTTGCCGAACTTTTCCTGCAGGTAGTAGATGAAGAGGAACGAAGCCCCGTAATGTCTGTACAGCGTCGCGTCGTCAAACCATTCGCTCTCACCGTTCATCGTCAGGACGATGTCGGGATTTTCGAGAAAGCTGGAAAGATGCGGGTCGGGGGGCAGGCCGTTCCCGTCCGCGTCCATCGCGGCCGTGTAGGCATATTCTGCAAAACAGGAAAGCCCCTCCTCGAGCCATCGTTCCTCGGGAGGAGCTCCCTGGGAGAGATGACGCGCGAAGTTGATCATGTGCTGGCACTCGTGGGCGAGCGTTCTGTAGAACATATTATATTTATCACCCGGCCTTCCCGGCGTGCCAGGATCGATGTCCAGGTGAAGCACCGGTTTGAGGTTTCCCACCGGGAACGCGTCCGGGTCGAGATCCCGTGAGTCGAAATACCCTGCGATGAAGCCGTTCGACATGCCGTCGCGGATATCGCACAGGTTGATGATGACCCGTTCATCCGCCAGGCCCAGTCCTGGCGAGAGAACGAGCTCCCCGAACCAGGCAGCGAGCAGCGGGTGGATGACGCCGTCATACGTATCGCGGATCTCAGTCACGAGACGTTCAGAGGCGCTTCCAAGCAGCGGGGCGGAGTCCTTCGCGACATAGACATGACAATATTTTCCGCTGGCGGCGAGGACCGCCGAGCGGGATTCATAGCGACCAAGATTGAAATCAAAGACCAGGAACTCTTCGGTGCGACCGGCACCGCGTTTTCCGGCTCTCAGCGAAGCGGAACGGGCAAGCATTCGTGCGCCCAGGGCCGGATCTGCCGACATCCGGTAGAGCAGATCGGCTTCGGCAGCGGGCCGCGAAGATCTGACCCTGAAGGTTCCGTCGCGGACGGCGGGCCCCGACGGGCGGCCGAGCGCCCAGCTCGCGTGATGCAGGAGGAGGAGGAGCAGCAGGGCAAACATCAACGACGCAACACGACGCCCTCGGAACCCGGTGAGCGACATCGTCCGTCAGCCTTCGTAGGTGAGCATCGCGGCAGAAATGTCGTCGTGCGACTCCGCGGTGGAGGCATCGATCATTTTCTCGATTTCGGCGATGACCTCGGCGGGCGGCCTCGGAAGCCGTTCGAGCAGCCAGGCCTGCAGCATCTCATACCCGTCTTCGGCGCCCCGTTCCTGCTCGAAGAAGTCGGTGAGGCCGTCGGTGTAGAGGAACACGGCATCGCCGGGGGCCAGTTCGACCGTCCTGGTGGTGAAGGCGCTTTCCCGGAAGATGCCGATGAGGGTCCCGGTCGATTCGAGCGGCTCAAGTTTGCCAGTTGCCGCCCGCCAGAGAAGTGGAAAATCATGGCCGGCGTTCGCGTAGACGAAGCGGTTCGTGGCCTTGCTGACGAAGCCGACGAACGCGCTCGAGTGGAGCCTCGACTCGGCCCCCAGGAAGTCCTTCAGAGATACGTTCACTTCACTCAGCAAGCAGGCGGGATCGGCACAGCCCGCGACCTTTTCCCTGAACAGGCAGATGACGACCGCCATGACGAGAGCGGCAGGAATGCCCTTCCCGCAGACATCGCCGATCAGCATCCCGAAAAGTTTGTCGGGGCACGAAGCGTCGCAGGACGGACGGCTGCAGGCGCCGCGACCGCGGCCGCACGCTTCGAGGTAGGTGAAGAAATCGCCTCCGATCACCCGCGCTGACCGGAGACAGACGGCCGGAACGAGCCCCGGCCAGTTGGGCGGGATGCGCGGGAGAACGCCATCCTGGACCAGCTTGGCAAGCTGGACTTCGCGTTTGTACCGCTCGTTCTGGGCCGTCACGAGGGTGGCCCGCCGGCTCAATTCCTCGTTCAGCGAATGGTTCTGAAACG
>JAGOCE010000282.1 GCA_017998915.1 Candidatus Ozemibacteraceae bacterium | reverse complement strand
AGGGCTCGAACTGCTCTTCAGCGCCCCCCCGGATCTTCCCACCGCCCTGGTGGGTGACCCTCTGCGCATCGGACAGGTCATCAGCAACCTGGGAAACAACGCCGTCAAGTTCACCGAACAGGGGGAAATCATCATCGGCGTTGAGCCCCGTCACCAGGATGCGCATGCCGTTGAGCTGCACTTCTGGGTTCGTGATACAGGGATCGGGATGACTGCCGAACAGCAGAAAAAGCTGTTCCAATCGTTCAGTCAGGCCGACGCATCCACGACACGGAAATACGGGGGATCAGGGCTCGGCCTGGCCATATCCAAGCATTTCGTCGAAATGATGGGCGGAAAGATCTGGCTGGAAAGCGAGCCGGGCAAGGGATCGACGTTCCACTTCACGGCGCGATTCGGCCTGCAGGCAATCCCTCAGCGACGGTGCGCATTTCCTGCCGAGGAACTGGAAGGCCGGCGCCTGCTCGTGGTGGACGACAATACCAGTGCCCGCGAAATTCTGGCAAACATCGCCCAGGGCTTTCGCCTGGACGTCGAAACGGCTGCCGACGGCCCCCAGGCCCTGAAATTGATCGAGTTCGCCTCGCGGCAGGGTCGGCCCTTCGATATTATCCTCATGGATTGGAAGCTCCCCGACATGAGCGGCATTGAGTGCATCCGGCATATCGAGCAGGATCAGCATGCAAAAGTTCCAGTCGTGATCATGGTTACCGCCTATAGCCGGGAAGATGTGCTCAATGATGCCGTTCACGTTGGGGTAGCAGCCCCCAGGATCCTCTCCAAGCCCGTCACCCCATCCACGCTCCTCAACGCCATCGGAGAAATACTGGGAAAGGCTCTGCCGATCGACATCCGGCCCAAAGAAAGACTTGGCAATATATCAATTAACATTGAAAAACTCGCCGGAGCCAGGCTTCTGCTGGTGGAAGACAACGCGATGAACCAGGAACTGGCCCGGGAACTGCTGCTGCAGGCCGGCATCGAGACCGTGCCTGCCGTCGATGGCCGGAAAGCGCTCGAGATTCTGGCGCACGACAGGCGGTTCGACGGCATTCTGATGGACTGCCAGATGCCGGTGATGGACGGCTACGAGGCGACCAGGGAAATCAGGCGGAACCCCGCACTCGCGGATCTCCCCATCATCGCCATGACGGCCAGTGCAATGGTTGGAGATCGCGAGAAGGTCCTGGCCGCAGGGATGAACGATCATATCGCGAAACCACTGATGGTGCAGCAGATGTTCTCCACCATGGCCCGATGGATCAAACCGAAAGCGATATCCGAAAAGACAGCCCGTGTTTCCCCTCGTTCCGAATCCTCCAACGTGTTGCCCGCTCTCTCCGGAATCGATGTCCAGCGTGCTCTTGCCGCCATGATGGGCAATGTCGATCTCTATCGGCGTCTCGCTGTCAGGTTTTGTCATGACCTGAAGGATTTTCGGGCCGATTTCGTTGCTTCTCAGACCTCGAGCGATCCGACCGCGTCGATCAGGTGCGCCCACACGCTGAAAGGAACCGCCGGCAACATCGGTGCAACCGATCTTCAAGGCTGGGCCGCCAAGTTGGAGCAGGCCTCTCAGAGCGGTGCCGAGCCGGCCGTGATAGCGCACCTGCTCGAGCAGACGGTTGATGAGCTGTCACGCGTTGCAGCGGAGCTGAAAAAGCTGGAAGTCATTCCGGCCAAGACTTCGGAGAGGGCGGCAAGCAGCCCGGCCGGCGCCTCCCTGACCTCGGTATGTGGCCAGTTGCGAAAACATCTGCAGGAAGCGGATGCCGATGCCGTCAAACTGTTCGATGAATATGCCGAACTGTTGAACGTGGCATTTCCCGGGCATTTTTCCAGACTGGACAAGGCGATTCGAGCTTACGACTTCAGCGAGGCGCTGATCACCCTTGATCGCGCCCTTGCTGAAAAGACGGCCTCATGAATGATTTCCCAGCCAGCAACACCGGAGTCGGCTGATTGGTCACACACGATTCGTATGTCCGAAGCAGCTTCGTCTCAGGTCCTTCACTCCCCCCTCAGCGGTAGGCGTATGGATCGTCGTTCTCCTGGTCTAAATCCATTTACTGCTCGTATCGGGTGTGGAGTTTCTGGAGGTTGATGCCGAGCGTGCGGGCAGCGAGAATCAGGGCGGCATCGTTGGCTTCTGGGGGCAATTGACTCCTGCGCAAGCCTCTGGACGGAACGATCCAGCCAGGCTGTCGGGTCCGGCTGAACAGCGCCACCCGTTTTTTTTTGCGCCAAGGACCACATTGTTTCACGATACGGAGAACGAAACGCCTGCTTGCCCCGGGCCCTTCGACAAGCTCAGGGTAAACGGTTGCAGCGCTCAACGAGGGGTTACGGAGAAGAGCCTGAGGGGCTCGGTCTTTCCCTTGAGAGCGATAGGTTCCAGGGATTCGAGAGGGATTTCCGACTCCAGGCGTTCGGCGACGACCTCGGAGATGATGATCGAGGGAGCTGGGCGGGCGGCAGCGGCGGTGCAGAGACGCGCAGCGGTGTTCACCGAGTCGCCGATGACGGTATAGTCGATGCGTCCTTCGCGCGAGCCCACCTTGCCGGAAATCGCCGGTCCGAAATGGATGCCGATATCTGTCCGAAGCGCTGTCCGTCCGGCCGCCGCTCGCTCGCCGTTCATCTCCTGCTGTGCCGACATCATCGCGAGGGCGGCCCTCACGGCGCGGTCCGCGGGATGGGGAGCGCCTTCGCGCATGAAAAAAACCGCCATGACCGCATCGCCGATCAGCTTGTCGATGCTTCCCTCGTTGGCCCTGATGACGGGGTCGAGCCGGGAGAAATACCCGTTCAGCAGCTCTATCACTGCTTCTGGAGAGGCATGTTCGAGCAATGCCTCAAAGCCATGGAGGTGTGAAAAGAGAATCGCCACGTCACGCCGTTCCCCGCCGAGTTCGAGGCTTTCCGAGTCGTCTTTTCGCACCTCGTCCCATACCTGGTCGGAAACGAGCCTGCGCATGCGTTCGCGATGCCCCAGTTTCTCGGCCATCTGATTGAAGGTGGCCGCCAGCCTGCCGAGCTCGTCATCCGAGGTGACGGGGGTCCGGGCGTCATAGTTTCCACGAGCGATGTCGCCGACGAACCGCGTGAGCGCACCCACCTGATCGACCAGGCGTCTCGACAGGAACAGGGCGCAGCCGATCATCCAGATGACGCTCCAGGCCATCATCAGCCCAAGGAACTGGAGGATGGTCCGGCGCCCCTCGTCGAGCAGAGCCGCATCAACCCAGCCTGCCAGCAGGTAGCCGCCGATCTGCTCGGGGAAGAAACACGTCACCAGCGCCTGTTTCCGGTTCAGACTGCAGAAGGCGGTTTCGTGGGCCCTGAACGACTGGACCCGGTAGAAGAGATTCAAGAGTTCCGGATCGCGCCGCGTGCCGACGGGCAGGAGGACGCCGTCGCTCCTGAGCATCGCGATCCGCACGGCCCCGTATTCGCCGGCCCGAGATCGTTCGCACACCTGCTCGATGAACGGCCGCGCGAACTCGGTTTCATCGAAAGCATAGCCGATCAGGCCGCGGATCTTGCCGTCCCGACCGGAAAGCCAGGCATACCTGCCGATCAGGCTCCGCTTGCCAATGCGCACCTTGTTGAACTCGCCGCTCTCTCTGGAAGCGTTCGACAGCGCGCGCTCGAGGTCGTCGCCCTGGACCATCGGCTGGCTTCGGTACAGTGCGTCCGGGGCCTTCTGACCGGCGGCCTCGAGCATGCGCGCGAGCAGCAGTCGCAGGATGACCGGGTAGTCTCCTCCCTTGTGAATCGGCGGAATGCCTCTGCCGCGATGAATTTCCCTGCCGTCCGCCAGAATGACGAGCATCTCGTATCGTCGCAATCCGGCCGAAAACGAGGCAATCCGGGCCTCCACGGAAACATTTGATATAATATCTTCTACTATTTCGGACTCGAACGTTTCCAGTTCCAGCCTGCGCCCCTTCTGGAATTCACGATACGACCCGTCGATGGCCGCGAGACTGCTTCTGAGCAGGCCCTCCCAGCGGTTCTTTTCGAGCCGGGCCGTTTCCCGGGATCGTTCCAGGCCGAAACCGCACAACATCACGACGGGGAGAACCGCCGTCATGAGAAACATGATGACCACCTGGGTCCGCAGGGGCAGAATGGGCGGGCGTTCCCGCATCCAGCTCATCCAGCCGGCCGCGGCGACCAGCAGCGCGATCAGGCATGCCAGGAACCTGATCGTTCCCGCCCATTCCGCGAGCCGGCCATCGATGCGATCTCGACGAATTCCGACGAGGGCATACCTGCCGTTTTCGTTGGGGATGTACCGCGCCATCCACAGTCCCTCGGGCGTTTCGATCTCTGTCTGATTCCAGAGCAACCGCGAAACCACCTGCTCCGGCGGGCGGAGGCGGGTGAGGCGGGCCTCACAGAGGATGCCTCGGGAAGATTTTCTGACGATCATTGCCTGGTCGGGGGCGAAGGAGAGTCGCGAGATCGAATCGCGCGCGATACGGCGGGCCGGCAGTTTCAGCGGGTCGACGAACAGCCAGAGACCGCCGCTTCCTCCGGCGCCGCACGGAATGGCCCAGGAGAGGCGGAGCCGATACCGGTCGAGGAAATACTGCGGCATCCCATCCGAGCCCGCAAGATCCTGAGGCGAGGTGAAGCTTCCGTGCATACTCCGGCAGATCCGCTGAGCCCGGTCGCCGCGCCCCGCCGCCCGTTCGTCACCGGACTCCCCCGTGACGAGAGCCACGACCTCGGCCCAGAGCATTTCCCGGGTCCGGGCCGGTTCGTTGCCGGACTGCCAGGTGATCCGCCCATCCGGATCGAACGAGAACACGTCGGCGGCAGGGAAAAGGCGTTTCATCGCCCTGCCCGCGGCCTTCGATGTTTTCGCGTCCCACGGTTTCACCCGGACCGCCCGGAGCAACGGCTCGGCGCTCTGCTTCATCCAGCGGGTCCGGTTGAACCGCTCGGTCACGTCGAGAACCGTCGATGTCAGTCCAGTCGCCATATCATCGCGGTTTTCCCGCACGGCGCGGTCGAGATACAGGCTGAAAGCTCCCCAGAACACCGCGAGCGCCGTCAGGACGACGGCAATACAAGCGGTGAAGAGACCTGGACGTCTCTGGCTCGAACCCGTAGTTGTCATGTCGCTCATACGGCCGTTTCAGTATTCTCCACCGGATCCCGGACGATTTCGCATGCTCCCTTTTCCTCCACGCCCTCGAGCGGTTCGCAGGGAAACTCTCGCGCGATGAGTGCGGCGGTTTCAGCCGAAACGATGACTTTCGTGCGGACGCCCCGGCGGCTCGCGGCCTCGAGCCTCGCCGCGAAGGCGACCGCGGAACCGATGACGGTGAAATCCTGCCTGCCGCCGGTCGCGCCGACCTTGCCCGCGATCATTTTCCCGAAATGGATGCCAACGCCGTTTTCGACGGTAAACTCGCCGCGAAGGCTCCTGGCATGATTGAGGGCAGCGAGCGAGCGCCGCATCGCAAGGCCCGCACGAGCAGCACGTATCGCGGGATGTTCGATTCCCTCACCCTCTTTGAACACCGCCTGAATGGCGTCTCCCACGAGTTTGTCGATCTCGCCGCCGAACCCCCGGATGACGCGATCCATCTCGGTGAAATACTCGTTCA
>JAGOCE010000281.1 GCA_017998915.1 Candidatus Ozemibacteraceae bacterium | reverse complement strand
GAATCGCCTCCGACAGGTATTTCGCCAGCCGCCCGTCTCCGGCCCCGACCTCGAGAACGGTCGTATGGCCCGTATCCACAATATACGCCGCCAGCGCATTGATGTGCGTGCGGTTGAACACCTCGAAAACCGGCCGCGTCTTGTGGATGAAAAGGTCATCCCGCTGCTTCTGCGACAACGCCCGAAACGCCTGAACGGCCTCCTCGAATGACGGAAAGAAGGCCCGCTGAAGGATTGTGACGGCATCCTGCGAATCCATGGCTGATGGCAAAACACTATACCCGAACTCGATTGAATCATTCAATAGTATATGTAGAAAAATAAAACGGCCGGAGGCTCAAGCCCCCGGCCGAAGTGACGAATAGGATATCAGTTGGACGATTTCGTCATCGAGATGGCGCCGTTTGGAAGATCTGCTGTGGGCTCTACCGATGCTGACTCGATCGTTCCGGTGAACGTGGTTCCCGAGATTGTTCCGAAGAACCTGACCCGTGTACCAGCATCATCGCTGAACCGAGCAAATCCAGCGACCTTGCCGCCTTCGGAAACGACGAAGCCGTTCTTTACGCCATTTGTCTCGGCGACATACGCTGGCAATGAGTCTGCTTCGGGGCCTTCAAAAGACTGGATGAAACCGTTGGGATCGATGACGACGGTGAACGTGTCCCCATCTGCCGTTCCGGTCCAGGTCCCGGCGCATGCAGCTGGGTTGCTGACTTTTACGGCTGTACCGGATTCTTCGAGGGTATTTCCCTGATAAGCCGCATACGTGGCGGCGATTGTGCTCGTCATTGTTGCCATGGCACGAATCACGACAGGACTTTGCCCTTCCATTGAAATGAGCTCCATGCCAAGAGAGCCATTGGGTTGAATCAAATAAGAACCAGCATGGTAGAAGAAGTCGGAGGTATTGGTAATGATGCCCGTAGAAGTGGAATTGTCGCTCGGTAAATTATAGAACGCCGCATATTCATTACTGGTCGGGGTAAGAAGCCACCAGCCCTTGATGGACTGATTGTTGAATACATTAGAGACCTGGTTGGCTGTCGAAAGGGCGTCAGCGGTGTAGTTGGACAACGAGGCGACGCCATCAATAGCAAAGTCATTTTGGATATTCGTTCCTATCAATGCAATGCTTGCACTGGCATCCCCAATACCAGCTAGAAAATTGATGAAACTGCCGTCGATGGTATTGGATTTTAGCCACTCCGTGTATACGAGGACAGCAGCAGTCGTTGAAGCATTTACGGTGGTGCTGACATTGGGGTTGGTATCGAGGTCATCTGCAATGAGGACGTTTTTCAGCAACGCTACACCGTCAGCCTTGCGAACGAGTTCCACCCTGTATTCTGTACCGGAAACATTCATCGAGGCTGTACCGACCACTTCGGTAGGGATTGACGAGGTCGCCACATCAAAATACTGCGGAGTTCCTTCAACGCCGTTGGCTGTCAGCGGGGTCACTTTGAACTGGAGAGACCCGGCCGAAATGGGGGGGATCGCCAACCCTCGAATGGCTGGGCGCTCACGGAGTGACGCGGCAAAGGGAACGGCCGCACCACCGCCGGCCCCGCCGGTAGAAGCTACAATGGCGATAACAAAAGCCGCTCCGAGAATGGCTCCAAGACCACCGCTGCCGCCGCCGCAGCCGGCCACGACGATCATGGCGCCGATCATCGAAACGCCGAGTGCGAGACACATGAGTTTTTTCATGAAATTCCTCCGATCAATATCCCATAAGGGGTGTCTGTGTTGGACCACGATACCACAATCTTCCTTGGAGATAAACCCTTAAAGATGGCTCGTGCCTTGGATGAATCATCGCGAATGCGGCTTGGGAACCCGATTTATATGGGGCACGGACTCGAGGTGGGGTTTCTCCTCGGAATTTCTGGGAATGGAAGGTTTCGTTGAAACTGATCATACGGGTGTTCAAAAAAATGGCAGTTCGGATGGTGAAAATTGATGCCGATACGAATGTGTACCGCATGTGGAGCGACTGTTCTGTGAAATGTCGTTGCTGGCACGGGAGTTGCTTCCATATCGCGTCACAATGGTCCGGAGCAACTCGTTAGAGCAAACCGTCCGGCAGTTTTTCTGATCTGGGGAGGATTTCCCACATGTTCCGCAACTTTTTCGTCGTGTCGTTCATCTTCGTCTGTCTGTTCAGCTTTTTGTCAGTGCCGGCATCGGCCCAGGGGTATGACGACATCAAGCTCGAAACCATCAGCGCGCCGCATGGCTTCGAAAACAGCGTCAGCTACGAAATATCGTATTTCCAGAAGGTGAACGGCGTTCCGTTCGAAGTGTTCCCGACCCGCATCGAGAAGGAAAAGGATCTCGACCTGATCCTGGCCCAGGTCGTGAAGCGCATCATCGACATCGAGTACAACGGCAAGGGCCGGTATCTCGATGAGACCACCCTGAACGATTCGACCCCCCAGGAAATCCAGCACCTCATCTCGACCGACTATATCAGCAAGGCCTGGTCGAAAGCCGGTCAGAAGGAAATGGCCCATTACCTGCAGCAGAACAGCAACTTCCTGAAGCTGTTCCGCTTCGACGCCTACCTCGATTACAGCGACGACAAGGGATCCACCTACAGCGGTCTCGACGCCAACCCCCTGCTGGTTCGCTTCGGCCAGGAGCGCGGCCGCGACATCGTAACGATCGTCTTCGTCAACCAGTCCGCCGAATAAACTCTCGCCTTTCCCTCGAACGCCCGCCGGATCATTCCCGGCGGGCGTTGCGCAAAACATGGGTTTCCCACCCTCTTGCGCTGCGAACCGTGAATCACGAATAACACCGGAATCACAGACGCTCGAAGACGTCTTCGAGACGGTATTCGTCACTCATGCGTGCTGACGGACCGAGATCCGCCCGGGAACGCATCGCCGAAGCCTGAAAACGGTTCGGGGCGATGTGATTCGGCGGGATTGGACAAAGATGCGCGTACCCTGGCTGCGAATATTTCTATCTGATTTTCCGATTTGCGTTGTGATAGACTACGAAGAGTCACCGAAGACGAGAGAATGTCAGCCTGAATTTCCAGGCAAGATACCAGGCGCGACGAGAGGTGGAGCTCTTCATGGCGGATTCAACGAGCCTGGTTGACGGGCGTTATTCGATTCTGGACTTGGTCGATATCGATCAGCTTCGAACGATCTTCGAACAGTTCCATAAGGCGACCGGCTTCACAATCGGATTTCTCGATCACCCGGGTCTGAATATCCTTATCTCCACGGGCTGGCGAGATATCTGCACGAAATTCCACCGGCAGTGCCCGCTTGCGGCGGAGGTCTGCACGCGCAGCAATACCAGGCTGCTCGGCAGTTTGTCCGAACCCGGCCAACTCCTGATCGAAGCATGCGAACACGGCCTCGTTGACTGTGCGACGCCGATCATCATCAAGGGAAAGCATATCGCGAGCCTGGCTACGGGCCAGCTCATGTTCGAACCGCCCGACCCGGATCGGTTCCGAAGACAGGCGCGAAAATTCGGATTCGATGAAGATGCCTATCTCAATGCCCTGGCGGAGATCCCTGTCATATCGCGGGAAAAAGTCCTGAGCCATACCGCGTTCCTTGGAAGCCTCGCCGCCGTCATCTCTGAAATGGGCCTCGCCCATCTCGAAATCAGGGAAAAGGCGGCCAGACTGGAACGTGAGATCTCGGAACGTCGCCAGGCCGAAGAATACGTTCGTGAAAGCGAAGAGAAGTATCGGGCTCTCGTCGATACGACGGGAACGGGGTATGTGTTCCTGGATGAGCGCGGACTGGTTCGTGACGCCAATCCGGAGTATATCCGCATGACGGGACGCACGTCGCTGGCTGAGATTCAAGGGCATTCCGTGGCGGAATGGACCGCTCCGCATGATCTGGAGCGCAACATGGAGGAGGTCCGGAAATGCATGCGCCTCGGATCGGTCAAAAACCTCGAAATCGATTATGTCGGCCCGATGGGAGAAATTACGCCTGTCGAGATCAATGCGACGGTTCTCCAGAAACCCCAGGGCTCCCAGATCATCTCGCTGTGCCGGGATATCACCGAACGGAAGCAGGCCGAAGCACAGCGCCTCGAAATGGAGAAAAACATTCTCCAGGTGCAGAAGCTCGAAAGCCTTGGTTTGCTGGCCGGCGGGATTGCCCATGATTTCAACAACCTGCTGACGGGCATCCTGGGAAATGTCGAGCTCGGCTTGCTCAAGCTGCCTGGCATGTCGCCCGTTCGCGAGCATTTCGACGGTATCCGCAAAGCCGGACGACAGGCGGCGGATCTCTGCCGCCAGATGCTCGCGTATTCCGGCCGGGGAAAGTTCGTCACGAAAATCTTCGATCTACGCGACCTGATCAGGGACATGATGAGCATGCTCGAGATCTCCATTTCCAAGAAGGCCGTGCTCACCTGCCATCTCGATGATCCGGTGCCGCCGATCGAAGCCGATCCTTCGCAGATCCGCCAGGTGCTGATGAATCTCGTCATCAATGCCTCTGAGGCCATTGGTCAGAGGTCCGGGGGTATCTCTCTAACGGTCGGTGTAAAAGAATGCCGGGTGGCCGATCTCGAACAGAATTTCGTCGGCGAATCACCCCGGCCCGGCTCCTACGTCTCCCTCGAGGTTGCCGACACGGGGTGTGGCATCGACGTGGCGACCCGCAAAAAGATCTTCCAGCCATTCTTTTCGACGAAGTATGCCGGCCGTGGACTCGGTCTTGCCGCCGTCATGGGCATCGTCCGCAGCCACAAGGGAATGATCCGCCTGCAATCGGAACCTGGAACGGGCTCGCGGTTCACGATCCTGTTTCCGGCGGCCTCCGGAGCGGCGGAACATCTGGTCGGGCCTCAGGAGGGCGAACTGGCCTGGAAAGGCAGCGGGACCGTCCTGCTTGCCGATGATGAGGAAACCGTGCGGGTGACGAGCGGGCGAATGCTTCAGCACCTGGGATTCGAGGTCATCTTCGCCTCGGACGGCCGTGAGGCGGTGGAACAGTTCCGGAAGGCGACGGGCGAAGGAAGGGCGATCGCCTGCGTCATTCTCGACCTGAACATGCCGTTTCTCGACGGATACGAGGTCATGCGCGAAATGAAGAGCCGGCGTGCGGATATTCCCATCATCCTCGCCAGCGGCTTCCACGAGCAGGATGTTCTGCAGAAATGCATCGGAGAGAAGCCCTGCGGCTTCCTCCAGAAGCCCGTTCAGATCAAGGAGCTTGCCACCGCTCTGAAAAACGCATTGAAAAGCTGACGACAGCGTCATCACGAAGAAGCGTCTGTTGTTCAAGGCTTGTGCCCGGTCCGCCGAAAACATCCATCCATCGCGGAGACGCCGAAAAAAATACTCGTATCTATTTTAGATCGTTTTGCCCTCTGCGTCTCTGCAACTCAGCGGTGTCGTTGCCTTCCGCGACAGAGGATCAGTTGTTTTGCGGAGGGAAATGGCTGATCGTGGCTTCACGGCCGGTTTTGCGAAGGTAGTAGTCGTAGTCGCCCTCGAAGGTGGTCAGCGAGCCGTGATCGATCTCGAAGACGCGGTTCACGAGGTGGTGCAGGAAGTAGCGGTCGTGGCTGACGATCATGACCGTGCCGTCGAACTCGCGCAGGGCTTCGAGAAGCACTTCCCGGCTGGCGATGTCGAGGTGGT
>JAGOCE010000280.1 GCA_017998915.1 Candidatus Ozemibacteraceae bacterium | reverse complement strand
CAGTAGAACAGGGAATATGCCCGTGCGCGGTTCGCTTCGTTCGTGGTCTTCGCGACCGTGCCGGTGATGAGGGGCTTGATGAATGAGCCGCCGAGCATCAGGATGCCAAGGATGATGATGACCGCGAGTTTCCCATGGAAGATGCCGAGCAGGGTGTACCCTATGGTCAGAAGCGAGAACGCCACGATCATGCCATACCGGAAGCCGATCTTGTCGCAGAACGCCCCGACGAACGGCGGCAACAGATACAGGAACGCATAGAACACGCCGGCCACGACGCCCGTTTCCTTGTCGCTGAAACCGACGATGTCTGTCAAAAACAGCGTCAGAACGATGAAAAAGCCGTAATAGGCGGCGCGCTCGCACAGTTCCATGAAGTTGGCGAGCCAGAATTCTTTGGGAAATTTCCAGGTTTCGGCAGACATGATTCATCCTTCCCTGATGGTTTGAAAATCAGAATCGAATATACCGTATTTCAGGATGTTTACAAAATGCCGATAGTGAAACGTGAGAAATTATCTTACGGCGTTCCCTCCATGGAGGCATGACATGTATCGAACATCCCGCACCCTGATTGCCGGCGCCCTCTGCATGATGACGGCCGTGCCCGCGTTCGCCGACCCCTCCGCTGAAGAAATGGCCCGGCAGATGGGCTATTCCGAGCTCATCAAGCACATGGAACTGCCGAAGCGGCATGACCCACGCGCGCCGTTGCCGAAACAACGCGGCGGCATCGAGGCCGTGACGGCCGACCGGCTTCCGGCCGACCGGAAACTGCTCGACGCCTATATGTATCAAAAAGCGGAACACGCTTCGATGATTCCCTTCCTGCTCAGCTTGCAAAAAAAGCAGCCCGAATCACCCAAGATTTCTCGGAAGCTCGCTTTGACCTGCCTGCAGGCCGGCCAGCCCCGGGAGGCCCTCTACTGGTTCACCTACACCTATCAGCGCGACCGTACCGATCTGCCGGCGCTCTGGAACATGGCGGCCCTATCCTACCGGCTCGGCGATACGCGCAAGTTGAACGATTATCTCGACGAGTATGCCAAGCGCGATCCCAACTCGATGTGGGGAATGGTCGCCAAAAAGTTCCTCGAGACGGGGACCTTTGCCGGATACGATGCCCGGTCCACCATTGCCGATCATGGAATGCCGCGCGTCGGCTACGTCGGCGGTGGGGCGGCCGGCGCGAAAGAGGGCGGGTTGATGGTCGTCGAAGGCAAGAGGGTCACGCCGGAAGAGATGTTTCCCGAAGCGAACCAGCTGCCCGACGTGAATCCGTTCAAGCCGGGCCGAAAAGCTGGTGGCGAGAAGACCGATGACGGAACGGCAGCCTATAGGGCGGCGACGAGAGCTGAAGCGGCTGAGGACACGAAGATCCCGACCCCGTTGCCCGGTGCATCGCTCACGAAGGCGGAAATTCAGTCGCCGGCCACTGAGAAGATGGGCGGGGAAAAGGCCGCTGCGCACCCGGTCGCGTCGAGCGCTGCTGCGGCAGCGCCGGCGCCAGTTGCGACACCCGCTGCTGCGGTCGGGGCAGCCGCTTCCGCAACGGCGCCCGCTTCATCCGCAGCAGCAGCTTCGGCTCCAGCTGCGGCGCCCCTCGTGGCGTCGGGCGCGCCCATGCCCGTTGCCGCACCCGGCCCCGTAACCGCAGGCGGCGCGATTCCGCCGACACCGGGAAAATAATCGAGGAAATAGCATGAAATGAATCGCCCGCCGGATATCCGGCGGGCGATTTCTTCGAGAGAAGATCGAAAAAATGAACCTGGTTACCTGGGTTCGAACGCTGCGGGGAGGGCATCTACCAGGGCCGTAGCAAGTGCAGCGGGGAGGGTTTCGACGGCCTGAACCGGCGTCTGGACGACGAGTGCAGGGGCCCCGGTATGGCCGAGTTCGTAGTCGGAACCGGCGCCTGCCTTGACGCCGTCCTGTCTGCCCATCTTTTTTACGACGGCTTGGGCGAGGGTTTTCCCGACCTGGCTTCGGTGATAGTGGCGAAGTTCCACCGTTTTGCCGGCGCCTGGCTTCATCGCGACCAACAGATCATACCCGCCTTCCAGATTTGCTGTCGCGATCGCATCATGCTCGGGATGCGGCCCGCTGCCGGTCGGAAGCCGCCGAACACGGGCACCACCCTGCATCAGCGTTTTGACGAGCGGTCGGACCCATGCGTCCTGGTCGCGTTGGGCGATGATTCCGATTCGCCGGCCGAGCAACATGGGAGCGCGAGGAGTGAGCGTGATCAGAGGTGTTTGCGCGTTCTTCCCGTCAGTCTTGTGGCGAAGCGTAGCCGGAAGATACCCCGTCGTCGGTGTTATATTCATAATGATATTTAAAGCGCGCATCGGCATCGAAAGGAAGAAATACCCATCCGGGTTCGTTAGCGCCGTCTGCCGGTTGTCGGCGGATACGGCCATTCGGTCGATTCCAGCGCCGGTCGCCGCCGACACGACGCGCCCAATCACGAACTGCTCGTCTGCCGATTTCAGCGCGATCGGCATGACGGCGACCTGCCTGCCTTCGGCATGGAGCTCGAGGGCGAAGCCGGCACGCTCGGAGCCGCTCAGGGGGATCACAACGCCGGCTCGTCCGTCGGGCCCGGTAATACCATCGATTCTCTTGCCCATCCAGGTCAGGGAAAACTCGATCCGGCGCTGGTTCGGCCGCTCGATCGGATCGAGCATCTGGATCGTGACAGGGAACGAGCCCGCGAAACCCTCGGGAATATACGGGGCCACGGGAAGGATGACGGCCGACTCGACCGGCAGCTGGACATTCAGGGGAACGCGCACGAGCGGTGATCTGCCTCTGTCGACGCAGGTTCCCGAAAGCATCAGGGTGTATTCGCCGCTTTCGATCGGCTGTGAGTTCGAAAGGGTATACACATGCCCGAACGCGGGAATCATGTCGAGTGTGAATCCGGCTTTGAACGTGGGCTCCATACGTGCCTCGAGTTTCGCGATGGGCCGCGACGACGAGACCAGGAGCTGGAAATACGGCGTGCTCACGATCGCAGGCTTCTTCCCGACGACTTCGAGCCGGAGGGGCGGAATCTCGAACGCCTCGCGGATCGCCAGCTGAAAGGCCCGCGCTTGGTCGACGAGCGCACGGCCCGTCCGGAGTTTCTTCTCGATTTCCGGTACCGAGATGTACGCAGCCTCGGTCAGGACGGCAGGAATCTCGTTCTCGCGGAGAACGTAGAATCCGCCGGGGATGACGGTCGTGCCCGTGCCGATGCTGCTTTCCTGGAGCCTCTCGCGCATGCGTGATCCGACGGTCAGCGGAACGCCTCGATCGAGGGCGTTGAAATAGATCTCGCCCTTGTTCGGCGCATCCGGTCGCAGAGACGCGTTGTGATGGATCGAGACGAACAGGTCGGGATGTTCCTTTTCGGCGATTTCGACCCGTGCAGGCAATGAAAGAAAGGTGTCGGCGGTGCGTGTCAGCACGACATTCGCCCCGTCAGACTCGAGAAGCTTCGCGAGATACCGGGCGACCCGGAGGTTCGTCACGGACTCCTTGAGCCCGTTCTTCCCGACGGCGCCGGGATCAGACCCGCCATGCCCGGGATCCAGAACGATCGAAACGCCCGCCAGCGGTTGCGAAAGAGTGGTCGCGTCGACCCCTGCAACCCCGACGAACACTGCCAGACACAAGGCAAACACACGTATGCGCTGCGTAGTCATGGACACAGTTTACCATACCCCCGACGCTCTCAAAAAACCAAAACTCCTTCACCCGTCATTACCCGTCATTTCGGAGGGGCGCTTCGGGAAAAAAGCCCGCACCGCTCATCGTTCATTCCAGTCTTCGTTGTGACTGTTTCTCACGAATACGGTCATGGTATGCTTGTCACCGAAACAACCGCCGCATACGCGGCATCGAGGAGGAAGATGATGAAGAAACTCCGGATGATGTCAGTTCTACTCCTGCTGCTGATCTCCTGCGCGATGCAGGCCGCCGCCCTCGACGTGCTGGTGTGCCTCTCGCCGCTCGGCGGCTTCGCGCCGTCGAACAACCAGCGCACGATCACGATCGACGGGAAGGAACAGCCCCTCGGTCTCAACAACGCCCTGATCGACGCCATAAAGAAGACCCCGGCTTCGGGCTCGGTGAAGATCGCGATGTATAACTTCGCCCACCGCGACGTTCTCGGCCTTCTCCTCGACCGCGCCCTGCAGGATGGCCTCCAGGTACGGGTTCTCCTCGACAACTGCGCCGACTGGACGCAGGAGGCGGTTCGCGATTTCGCCACCACCGTCGACAAGGTCGCCCGAAAGGCGGCCGAGGACAAGAGGCCGTTCGACTTCCAGATCAAGCTCGTGACGCCCGCCATCATGAAGAAATATAAGCGCACCCGCGTGCTAGACGACGGCAAGGAGATCCTCGGGACGATGCACCAGAAGTTCGGCATCATCTACGATGACCGCAACGCGCTCCCGACGACGTCGTTCAGCGGTTCGGCGAACACCAGCCCCAGCTCCGACGAGATCTACGCCGAAAACCGCATCTTCTTCCGCAACAGCACCGATACGGCCCTCGTCTGGGCGTCCCAGTTCTCGCGGCTCTGGAATGAGTATTCCGAACCAGGAACGAATGTCGTCGCCTCCGAGCCCGCGGTGAAGGTCGAGAAACGGCCCGAATTCGAAATTCTTTTCAATATAGAACCGACAGCCTCCGGCACGATGACGAAGATCGACGATCGGATCATAAGCCTCCTCGACGAGGTGAAACCTGACGGAACCGTCGAGATCGCGATGTTCAGCTTCACCCACTCGCGCATCGCGAAGAAGATCATCGAAGTCGCGGAGAAAAACCCGGGAGCGCGCTTCCGCCTCTTCTTCGACCACTCGATGCTCCTGTCCGGCCCCGACCGCCGTGGCCTGATGCCGCCCTTCATCGAGGAGCAGATCAAGGAAAAGAAACTGTCGAACATCGAGGTGCGGTACAAATTCCGCGCGAATTCCTACGCCTACGACGCGAAACTCAAGGAGGTCGCGCAGGACCACTTCCGGGCCCCGCTTCTGCACCACAAGTTCCTGGTCGTCAACCGGCAGAAGATCATAACCGGCTCATACAACTGGTCCGCTTCGGCCGAGGAGCGCAACATGGAAGATGCCGTCATCTTCGACGCCGCGACCCCCTACGGGAAGGATGTCATCGATCGCTACCTCGCCGAGTTCGAGTTCCTCTGGGCCAACCGCTACGAGGATAAACACGCCGGCAAGGACGTGAAACCCTACAGCATCGGCCGCGACTACGCGCTCGAATACGAGAAGAAGATCAAGGAGACCCTGTCCGAGTTCGTCTGCTCGAAAATCCAGAAACTTCTCGACGACGGCCCGCTGCCCCCACAGAACCTCAGAAATCTCGCGAATGTCGGCGGCGGCGAACTGAACAAGGCCCTCGAAAAGATGAAGGCCGCCTTCCTCATCGAAACCTTCACGAAAGACGGCACCGACCGCTGGCGCCTCGCCGACTGATTTTTCCATGACGTCGTAGGGGCGAGTCTCAGGCTCGCATGTAACAAATGATATAATAATATACATCGAGTAGGAGGCGGGGTTGCCCCCGCCGTCCTCTCACACCACCGGACGTACGGTTCCGTATCCGGCGGTTCATGACTGACATTGGAATCTCCTGATCAAATCGAGCAGTGACACG
>JAGOCE010000279.1 GCA_017998915.1 Candidatus Ozemibacteraceae bacterium | reverse complement strand
GGGTGTCGTGACTCCCCATCAGCAGGGCGCGCCACGGGCCGCCGGATGCCGGCCTCTGGGCGAGTTCGACGACGATCCTGCGGTCTTCGACGGCGATGACGCGCCCGATTTCCGAGCCCACGATGGCGGGCGGGCGGGCTTCGCGCGAGATTCCGTGCAGGGAGCCGATATCGATCCCGACAAGCATGCTGCGGCCGCGGGTCCGGAAGGGGTATGCCCAGGCTTCGAGCGTCAGGGTTGCCGTCACGATCGCCGGGGAGAGAGATTTTCGGGAGTATCCGAAAAGCTCGCGTCCGACGAGGGCGACAGGCTTCATGCGCGGCGGAACGGGGCCCGTTCCCGCCCCGACGAGGATGAGCGAGCGAACGTCGCCGAGCAGCCTGCCGACGGCCCGCATGAACTGGTCGCACTCCTGGCGGTTCGTGAAGGGGTCATCGAGCCAGAACCCGGCGACATCGAGGGCGGCAAGCCCCGGCACCGCCTCGAGCATCGAGATGCAGCCGGTTGCGCCGGGATCGGCCATGAGCTCGCCGGTCCGGACACGAATGAGGATCGGCGCGCGTTTGCCATAGGCCTGGGCGGCATTCGAGGCGACGATCGCCTCGGACGTCTGACCGATCGCGACGGTGAAACCGTTCCTGACGGCTTCGGCGATGGTTCCCGCCGATGCGGGCGGGGCCAGGACGCGGACCCAGCCCTCCTCGGAAACGGCATCACTTCCGGTCAGGCGGAAGCCGCGGCTGGCGTATCCCCACGCAGCACGGCGCTTCAGTTCGGGGGCGATATGGCGCCAGGCGCGCGCAAGAATCGGCGACCGGAGATCGACCGCCCATTCGATCGCTCCCGAAGGCGGAACGTTTCCCAGGAGAGCCGGAAGGTCGAGCGTCAGCCAGCAGGGGGCGTCCCATGGCGGGATTCCTGGGGTGAACGACGTCGCCTGAGCCATATTCTCAGGCTGCCGTTTCGTCGATTTTCGAAACGTTGCCCTGCGAGGCAAGTTCCGGATCGGGTTCTTCGGCAGAATCGTCCCGGACAGGGTGGCCCATCAACGCCTCGCCGATGGCGCAGACGCGCTCGTAGGCCAGATCCTGGATCTCCTGTTCGGTGCGGCCCGCCTGAAGCATGCCGGGCACGTCGACCGGTTCACCAAACCCTATCTTTAGTGCCACGGGCCGGGGAATCGATGTCCCGTCGGGATTCAGCAAGTGGTTGTTGGCGATGTAGGCCGGAAGGATCGGCACCTTCTGCCGAATGGCGAACTTGATGGCGCCGGGCTTGAACGGCCGGATCAGCCCCCGGAGGTTGCGGGTCCCTTCCGGGAAAATTCCGAGGACGTGGCCGTCGGCGAGCACGCGAAGGGCCGTTTTGATCGTCGTGGGATCGGGCTTCGCTCGGTCGACGGGGAATGCAAGCGCCTTCCGCAGGAACCAGCCCGTCATCGGGTTGTCGAACGCTTCTTTCTTGACCATGATGTAGGTGGGGTGGGGAAGTGCAGACCCGAGTATAATACCATCATATATAGATGCATGGTTCGCGACGACGAGATACGGAGGCTTCGCCGGAACGTGTTCGAGCCCCGTGACGGTCCAGCGGTTGTAGATGCGGAAGAAGACGCTCCCGATGAACTTGACGAGCTTGTAGAACGTGTGAGACGGGGCCGTCTTCGCGAACGTGCCTTCGTTGCCGCCGTGCGATCCGAAGAGGAACCTCGTCGAGCGCCACAGGAGCCAGGCGAGGGCGATCGCGGCAAGGATCGGCACGACGAGGGAAAGGACCGTTCCGACGCCGACGACGATCTCTTCGATCAGGCTGATCACGGGATTCGCGATCCCGCCGGTCGCGGCCGTGGAGACGGCGCGCATCCCTGCCTTTCCCGCGTGCACCGACACGGTCGCCCCCTGGCCGAGAACGAGGGCGATCATCGTGAAGATGGATTTGAGATCCCCCTCCGGAATGATCATCGTGGTCAGCACGGCTGACAAAACCATCTTGACCGGCAGCTGAATCATGTCGAGCAGATGGTCGACCGCCGGTATCTTGTCGCCGAGGAACTCGACGAAGGTCGCGACCGCGAGCGCCGCGAGCACCGGCGTCGAGGCGAGAAATTCCAGGCCGGACCCGATATGGAGCCAGGCCGGGAAGAACCGGTAGACGATGCCGATCAGCAGCGGGGGAAGAAACGCCCTGAAACCGGTGCATGCGGACAGGCAGACGCCCGCCACAACGGGAATGACGTATTCGACGCCCATGGAGCAAAGCTCCTTATTTCACCAGTTCGGGCATCTTCAACGAAATCCGGCGAACCGCTTCCTTGTTGCCCGTCGACTCGAACAGCCTCATGGCCTTCGCATACGACGCGTAGGCCTTTTCGTTCATGCCGAGAGACGCCTGAACGCCCGCGATGTCTTCGTGCACGATGGCTTCCCATGCGGGGTCCGGCGTCGCCACCAGCCGCCCGAGAATCGACTGGTAGCGCACCAGCGCCGACATCGGCCGATCCATATCGCGAAGCGACCTGGCCGCCCAGACGAGGGGACCGACGGAGTAGGGAGTGCCGGCATGCTGCTTCCGCTGGATCTCCGCCGCCTCGTCGATGACCCTGACGGCTTCCATCGTCATGCCGCGTTTCGCCAGCTCGGCAGCCGCGCCCGTCACGGCGTCTCCGGAAACGTCGCACTCCGTCGCGTCCGGAATGACGACGACGCCTTCGACCTGCTCGGGGCCGCACGTTCCGCACGAGTCACAGGACCCGCAACCAGCTCCGGCCGTCGAAGCGCCGGCAGCCAAGATCACGCCGGCAAGAACAACACTCAAAATGGGGTGTTTCAAGCAACCTGTCGATTTCATCCTGCACTCCTTTTGAGATCACTATACCCGAATTGTATGCTATATTTGCCCGCAAAAAAAAGAACTCTTTTCACCCCAAAAACACAAAGGAATTCCTGCATTCATTTCATTTCTTTGCGCCTGTGTGTCTTTGTGGTGAAACGGTCACTCCGACTGGCGACCGCTCAGGAGAGCCGAGACGAAATTCATCGCCGCCGCCTTGTCTTTCAGCTGGCCGAGATGCTGGGCCTCTTTCACGGCATCGAGAACCTCACGGAACTTCGGGCCGGGCTTCATCCGGAAGGCGGTCATCAGGTCAGTCCCATTGATCAGCGGGGCCTGTTTCGCGTATTCCATCTGCCGGTAGAAGTCGGACATGATGCTCTCGATGCCTTTCTCGAACTGCTCCATGTCCTCACGGCTCTCGGGGCCCTGGGCCGCCTGGCGGTCGGCAAGGGACATCATGGCGATGCCGACGCCTTCGCGGCCCGTTTCCGAATAGTACCGGAACAGGCGGCGGTCGGAAAGCCCTTCCTGGAGAATGACGCCGGGGCGCATGTGGTTTTTCACGACGAGCATCAGGAACTGGAGTTCCGCCGTCGAGAGCTTCAGACGCTCGGCGACCTCCTTGCAGATCCTCGTTCCTTCCATTTCGTGGCCGTGGAACACGATGCGGCCGTCGTCTTCCCGCTCTTTCCTGCAGGCGAGTTTGCCGACGTCGTGGAGCAGGCAGCCGAACTTGAACAATTGCCGATAGGTGCGATTCCCGGAAACATGCTCATCCAGGAACTTCTGGAGCTTTTTCCACCCCTCCACCGGCGCGTCGACGCGCGAAAGCAGCCGTTCGAAGCATCGGAGTGCCTCGATCGTGTGATCGTATACGTCGAGGTGATGCCACCCGTTCTGGATGACGCCCCGCGTGGTCTCGAGTTCGGGAAGAATCTGCCCGAGCACGCCGAGCCGCGACATCCGGTCGATCCAGGCGGCGCTGTCGGGGGCATCGAGCACCTTGAACAGTTCGTCGCGGATACGCTCTCCCGAAATATTTGCCAGCAAAGGCGCATCCCGCCGAATCGCTTCCGTCAGTTCGTCGTCGAACGTCATGCCAAGGACGGCTCCGAACCTGAAGGCCCGCATGACCCGCAGGGGGTCGTCGGTGAATGCCGTCGGGGCGCACATCTTCAGGCGCTTTTCGACGAGGTGTCTCGCGCCCTCGAGCGGGTCGAACACCGGCAGGACGGCATCGAGCAAAGGCCATACGACGCGGACGGCGATCGCGTTGATCGTGAAGTCGCGGCCCCGCAGGTCGCCTTCTATGCCGGGCGCGCGGAAGCGGGCGATATCGACGGTGAACGACTTTCCTTCGAATGTCCGCACGACGCGGGCAACCTCGTGGTCCTCGTCGAGCATGACGAAGCCGCTCTTCTTGTTCCGGGCATACGCGTTCGCCTGGGCGACGAAGGGCACCGAGACGGCGAGGTCGCAGTCGGCGATGTCCGTGGCCCCGAGCATCAGATCTCGCACGGCGCCTCCGACGAGCCAGATCTCGGCGCCGGGAGCGTTTTTCAGCTCGTACAAAACCTCCCGCAGAAGGCCGAGGGCCGTCTGCGGGAGGGTTACGGTCCGTACGTCGGAACTCACGTCACGGACGCCGCTTGTAGAAGTTGATGTCGGGCTTGCGCGCCGCGAGCGCCTCGTCGAGTCGGGTCACCGGCGTGGTGTAGGGCGCGCCCTTCACCTTCTCGGGGTCGCTCATCGCCTCGTCGGCGATCTGCTCCATGACGGTGATGAACTCGTCCATCGTCTGCTTGCTCTCGGTCTCGGTCGGCTCGATCATGATCGCTTCCTCGACGATGAGCGGGAAGTAGACGGTCGGCGCGTGATATCCGTAGTCGAGCAGCCGCTTGGCGATGTCGAGCGTCTTGACTCCCTTCTCGGCGAAGGGTTTGCCCGACAGCACGAACTCGTGTTTGCAGGTGCGGTCATACGCCAGCTTGAACCGCTTCTGAAGTCGCCGCATCATGTAGTTCGCGTTCAGCACGGCATAGGAACTCGCATCCTTCAGGCCTTCCGCTCCGAGCGTGAGAATATAGGCATACGCCCGCACCAGGACGCCAAAGCTGCCGAGGAACGTGCGCACCGGACCGATCGAGTCGGAGTGCTTGTCCGAGATCTTGAACTTCTTCCCGTCGAAGAGGACGCGTGGGCTCGGCAGGAAGCCGGCAAGGTGCGCCTTCACGCCAACCGGGCCGGCCCCGGGGCCGCCCCCGCCGTGCGGGGTCGAGAAGGTCTTGTGCAGGTTCACGTGGACGATGTCGAAGCCCATGTCGCCCGGCCGCGACCAGCCCATGATGGCGTTCAGATTGGCACCGTCATAGTAGAGCAGGCCATCTACACCATGCACTATTTTTGCGATCTCGGCAAGGTTCTCGTCGAACAGGCCGAGCGTGTTCGGGTTCGTCAGCATCAGGCCCGCGACATCTGGCGTGGCCTTGGCCCGCAGGTCGTCGATGTCGATGCCGCCACGTTCCGAGGTTTTGACGTTGACGACCTCGAAGCCCAGCATCGCCGCAGAGGCCGGGTTCGTGCCGTGGCCAGCGTCGGGGATGAGGATCTTCGTCTTGGTCTTCGCGTTTTTCTTCTTGCGATGATAGGCCTTGATGATCAACAGGCCAGTCAGCTCGCCGTGCGCGCCGGCGGCCGGCTGCAGGGTGAAGGCATCCATGCCGCAGATCTCGCCCAGCGCCAGCTCGAGCCGGTGAAGCAGCTCGAGGGCGCCCTGGATCGTCTCCTCGGGCTGGTAGGGATGCAGGTCGGCGAGTCCTTGAAGCCGCGCCACATCCTCGTTCAC
>JAGOCE010000278.1 GCA_017998915.1 Candidatus Ozemibacteraceae bacterium | reverse complement strand
CGCCGGCTCCCTGATCTACGTCCATTACCGCATCGCCCAGCATCTGCGCCAGATGAGCAGAAGATTTTCCGACACCACGCTTCCGAGAAAGATCACTTCCCTCCCACCCTTGGGCATTCGCGAAATAGACGACTTCGAGAGAAGCCTCGTCCAGATCGCGGACAATTTCCATCGCGAACTGCAGATGAATTCACGCCACATCAAGGCGATCACAACCATCTGGAACGTCCTCAGCGACCTCGGCAGGGAACGGACCGACATGCGCGAGAAGCCGTCCGACGCTCTTGCAGGAAGCCTCGAGCGCCTTCTCAACCTTCTCGGAGAACAGGTTCCAACACTCTCTCTCGCCCGCATTCTGGAAACGGCCGACGACGGTCTGTTTCCCATGACCCAGGACTACGTGTCCTCCTCCTTTCGATCGTCGGAAAAGTTCGTCGTCTACACACGCTCTACAGGCGCCCATCAGCGCCTCGGTTGGACGAACAGCCTGAGCGGCTGGATCGCCCGGCATGCGGCCATCGACCCCTGGACACCCAACTCAGGCAGCGATATGTACCGCATATCGACCCCTCTTCGCCAGATCAGGGAGTTCGGCCTCACTCCCACCCACGAGCAGGGACTCGACGGGGCCGTCATCGGCATCCGACTCCTCTCACAAAAAGGCGAGAACCTGTTGGCCAACAAGTTCGGCCTGCTGATCCTGTATTTCGACGATCCGGAAAACACCCCGGGAGAATCCGACTGGATGTTCATGACCATCTTGGCCCACCAGATCGTGTCGGTCATCGAAACCGCAGAACTGCTCGACATCTCGAACAGACAGCGCCATCTCACGAGTCAGCTGGGCATCGCCCGCGAGATCCAGGCGAGCACGCGCCCGCCAAAGCCGCCTGTCATCACCGGCCTCGAAATCGACGCGGTCATCTCGATGGCATCCCAGGTCGGCGGGGATTACTACGACTTCATCCACTTTCGCGACGGGCGCATCGGCATCGTGGTTGCCGACGTCAGCGGCAAGGGCGTTCCGGCGGCGCTTCTGACGATGGTCCTCAAAACCACGTTCAAGGCGCTCCGCGTCGAAACGCTGTCGCCCGCCCAGATCCTACGCGAAGTCAACCGGATTCTGATCGGGATCATCGCCGAAAGCTACTTCATCACCATGACCTACGGCATCATCGATCCCTCGACGCGAAGCATGAATCTCGCCAACGCGGGCCACACCCCGGTGCTCCACCGCACGAAGAAGGACGGCAACGACATCGTTACTCCCGTCGAAATCCCGGGATACCCGCTCGGCGTCATCGAAACCTCGTTCAAGGAGCGGAAAGTTACGCTGGAGGCGGGAGACACCCTGCTGTTCTTCACCGACGGCGTCCTCGACTGCTGCAATAAAACCGGCGAACGGTTCGGCATGGCGGGACTCGAAACATTCCTCAAGGAAACGAGTTCCGTCAATCTGCCTGCACGCCGCCTTCTCGCAAGGCTCGACTCGTTCCGCGACGGGCTCGACGCTCCCGATGACATCACCGCCGTTTCCGTGACGTTCCAGAACGGCGAAGCCGATGGACCACACCAGGAACCGGATCCCGCATAGCATTCGGGCCGTCTCATCCTCCGGCGAAGATTCACGTTTGTCCGGGACTCCGAATTATATAACTATGCATACATTTTTTCCAGCGATCCACAGAAAACGGGGCGCCGGAATCCAATCCGCCGCCCCGTCATTCCAGCTCCATATCACTTGTAATAATCGAAATCCTGCTCCTTCGCCGTCCATTTGCGGAGCACGAACACGTTCGCCGGCTCGGCCGCCGGGTCGAGATCGACGTAGTTCCGCTCCCCCTTCCAGAGGTACCGTTTGTCGGTCAGCACGTCGTGTACCTGGTAGGTTTCGTCGGGTTTGATGCCGTAGTCGGCGATGGGCACATAGACGAACGAGTTGTGCCTCTGGAACGGATCGAGATTGCACGCGACCAGCACGTGATTCTCACCCAGGCTCTTTCCATAGAAAAGAATATGTTCGTTCTCGGCCTTATAGAACTTCAGGTTGTCGTATTCCTGCATCGCGGGATTTTCTTGCCTGATGCGATTCAGCCGGGTGATCAACTCCTTGATGTTGCCTGGCTTGTTCCAGTCGCGGAACCGGATCTCGTATTTGTCCGAATGCATGTATTCCTCTTTGCCCGGAATCGGCTCACCTTCGCACAACTCGAATCCCTGGAAAACGCCGTATACCGAGGAAAGCGTCGCCGCTAGCACGGCTCTGATCTTGTATGCCGCCCTACCGCCCTTTTGAAGAAACGTCGGGAAGATGTCAGGCGTGTTGACGAAGAGATTCACGCGCATGTATTCGGCGACGGGGTACGTCGTCAACTCGGTGAAATACTCGACGATCTCTTGTTTGAAGTTACGCCAGGTAAAGTACGAATACGACTGAGTGAAGCCGAGCTTCGCGAGGGCCTTCATCACCTTCGGTCGGGTGAACGCTTCGGCCAGAAACAGCGCATCTGGATACTCCGCCTGCACACCAGCGATCACCCACTGCCAGAAGTTGAACGGCTTCGTATGCGGGTTGTCAACCCGGAAGATGCGGACGCCCTTCTTCGCCCAGAACAGGAAAATACGCTTCAGCTCTTCCCACAGGCCTTCCCGGTCCGTCGTTTCGAAGTTGATCGGGTAGATGTCCTCGTATTTCTTCGGCGGGTTCTCCGCAAACTTGATCGTCCCGTCGGGCCGGATGCTGAACCAGTCCTTGTGATGTTCGAGATACGGATGGTCGGGGGAGCAGTTCACCGCGAAGTCCAGGGCGATCTCGAGGCCGTGCTGGTGCGCAGTCTTGACGAGATGTTCGAAATCCTTCATCGTCCCGAGGCTCGGCTCGACCGCATCGTGCCCACCCTCGGCACTTCCGATCGAATACGGGCAGCCGGGATCGCCGGGCGCGCATTTCAGGCTGTTGTTCCGCCCCTTCCGGTTGGTGACCCCGATCGGGTGGATGGGCGGGAAATAAAGCACATCGAATCCCATGGCCCGGATCTCGGGCAGTCTGGCCTCGACATCCTTGAAGGTGCCGCCCTTGCCGGCCTTGAATGCGCAGGAGCGTGGGAAGCACTCATACCAGGAGGAGAATCTCGCCGCGACACGGTCGACCCACAGGGGATATAGGCGGTCCGTCACGACGCGGGTCGCCGGGTCCGGATGCTTCGACAACACCTCCACGAGACCTGGCGCAAGCAGCACCGCCGCGCGGGCGTCATCCTTCTTCGCGGCTTCGGCCGCCTTCAGCGCCTCGCGCACCATCGGCTGCTCCATCTTCGGAAGCCACTTCAGGAACCGCTTCGCGAGATCGATCCCTTCGAGCAGGTCGCTCGCATGGTCCACCTTCGCGTCGACCTTCTTCCGCGTATCCGCCGCCCATGATCCGTACAGGTCGCAGAACGCCTCGATCGCGTATTCATGTGCGCCGATCCCGGTGACGGCGAACCGCCCCTGCCAGACGTCGAGCCCTTGGTTGATGCATCGCATCGGGCTTCGATGCCACTCCTTCGAGTCTTTCTTCCTGTCGAGAAGCCAGACGACGATCTGGTCGTGGCCGTCCCGGAAGACATCAGCGGTCACCTCGACGAAATCGCCGACTTCTCGCTTGATCGGATACCGCCCGTCATCGACCGCCGGCCGGATGTTTTCAATGAGAATCCGCACGGGCTCGGGAATCTTGTCCATCGTCACTTCTCCTTGCATAGCGAACGATACATATCAAGCGTCTGGCGGGCGATGCTCGTCCAACTGAAAACGTCCTCAACGCGTTTCCGCCCCTTGAGGCCCATCGCGATGCGCTTCTTCTCGTCGGCCATCAGTTCGTTCAGTCTGGCGGCAAGGTCACGGGAAAACGCCGGCGGGTCGAGGGGCTCGAACGGGCTCTGATCCATCTGGCGCAAGGGAACGAGGTATCCCGTGTCCCCGTCGACGACCACCTCGGGAATTCCGCCCACGGCGCTCGCCACGACCGGCACCTCGCAGGCCATCGCCTCGAGGTTGATGATGCCGAACGGCTCGTAGATCGAGGGGCAGCAGAACACCGCGGCGTTCGAGTACAATTCGATCAGCGTCGGCCGATCGACCATCTCGCGCACCCAGAACACGTTGCCGCGTGTCGCCGCGATCCGGTCGACCCCCTGCTTCATCTCCTCGCCGATCTCGGGCGTATCCGGGGCCCCCGCGCACAGCACGACCGGGATCTTCGGATCGATGTGCGGAAGGGCGTTGACGAGGTGGATGATTCCCTTCTGTCTCGTGATACGGCCGACGAACAGAATGTACGGCTGGTTCGGCACGCCGAGACGGTCGAGCAGGGAGCGTGACGACTTCTTCCGGAACTCGTCGATGTCGATTCCGTTGTGAATGATATGGATCCGCTTCGGGTCGACGGAAAAATACTTCATGATATCGTCTTTCGTCCCCTGGCTCACGGCGATGAGCGCGTCGGCCATCTCGATGGCCGTCTTCTCGACCCAACAGGAGAAGTCATACCCATTGCCGAGCTGCTCACGTTTCCAGGGTCGGAGCGGCTCGAGCGAATGGGTCGTGAGAACGAGCGGGATCCCGTAGTTGAGTTTGGCCCAGATCCCCGCCATGTGGGTGTACCAGGTGTGGCAGTGAACGAGATTTGCGTCGATCGCCGAGCCGACGAAGCCGAGGTCCCGGTCCAGGGTCGTCATGACGCCCCTCAGCTCTTTTGGAACGCTCGTGTACGAATCGCGCGGCTGGTATCCGCGCACCTTGAGCCGCCCGCTCTCGGAGTCCTGGTCGCCGTAACAGCGCACGTCGACATCGATCATCCGGGCCAATTCGCGCGTCAGATACTCGACATGCACGCCAGCGCCACCGTACACATAGGGTGGATACTCGTTCGTCAGAAACAATGCCTTCACACATTCCCTCCTGGACACACGTTTTTACTCTCTGAAAAAACATTCTCACTCTCCCGGCGCGCCTTGTCAACCGGAGAACGACCGACAAAAAACCCCGGAAGCCATTCTTCCGGGGTTTTTGTATGGAACGAGGTCTTACTTGCTGCCCTTGGCCTTCAGGGTATCGAACTGGGCCTTCGCGGCGTTCATTTCGATGATGATCTTCTTCGCATCTTCCTGGCGCCCCTGCTTCGTGAGCTCGGTATACAGATTGTAGAGCTCCTGGTAGCGGGCATAGGCGAGCTGGACTTCGGACTCGTAGGTGCCGATCGAGCCGGTGGTGTTTTCCCCGGGGATCGTCAGAACATCGGAGTTGTCGGCAACGCTGCCGGAGGTGGTGCCGGAGGTCTCACCGATCGTCACGCTTCCATCGACGCTCGTATCACCGCCGAGAGGATTGCTGCCGGTCGGCATCGCGACGGTCGAGTTCGCGTTCTTGTCCTTGCCGAAGATACCGGCGATCTTGTGGGCCGCCCAGTTTCCGACGTATCCACCGACCATGCCGCCGATGATCGTGCCGAACGGCGGGAAGATCGCGGAACCGAGCATCGCGCCGACCGTGGAGCCGACCGTCTGACCGGCAACACCGACCCAGTCGATCTGCTTGAATGCCTGCTTCAGAGAGAATTTGCCATTCTTCAGGTCGCCGGCGAGATATGAACCCACCGATCCGCCCACGATGGAGCCGAAGGTCGGGGCCAGAGCGCCGAG
>JAGOCE010000277.1 GCA_017998915.1 Candidatus Ozemibacteraceae bacterium | reverse complement strand
CGCATGAGCAGTTGCAACGAGGGCTTGCTGTCAGCGAGAAGCAGAAGATCAGGCTCGGCGTAGCCCTCATCGACATGGGCTTCATAACCGAAGACGATCTTCAGACGGCGCTGTCGAGTCAGTTCGGAATACCTAGAATCGACGCCGACGAACTGGTCGTCGATCCGACGGTTCTTCACGAGATTCCGGCCCAGCTTGCCCGACAACTCAACGTGATTCCCCTGCACATCAAATCGGGGGCGCTCGTGGTCGCGACATCGGATCCTCTCAACATCAGCATTCTTGCTGACCTCGAAAGCAAGATCAAGCGGCGCATCGTGTTGGTCATAGCCTCCACCCACCAGATCAAACACGCCATTTCCCGCTACTACGCCGGTCGGGAGAGACTCGACGAGAGCATCAATCAGGTTCAGCTCATCGAAAACGAAACGTCAATCGACGAATTGGAAGCGGCCGATGCACAGATTCAAAGTGCCCCGATCGTGAAGTTCGTGAATCAGATCCTCCAGGGGGCGGTTAGAGAGCATGCTTCTGATATTCATGTCGAGCGCGACAATCTCGAGTTTCATATCCGGTATCGCATCGATGGCATGCTGAAAACGATGTTCCGACCCAAGCAGCATCTCCATCAGCTGATCGTATCGCGCATCAAGGTGATGGCACGACTTGACGTCAGCGAACATCGGATTCCCCAGGATGGTCGGATCATGATGACGATGGATAACCAGCCAGTCGACTTTCGCGTGGCTATCTGTCCGTGCATTGACGGTGAGAATGCCGTCATCAGGGTTCTGAATCGTGACAATCAAGCCATGGATCTCACCCATCTTGGTTTCAGCCCGGCCGGTCTGGAAAAACTTGAATCACTCATCTCGCGCAATTTCGGGTTGGTTCTCATTGCCGGACAAACCGGCTCCGGAAAAACGACGACGCTGTATGCGATTCTGCAAAAGCTGAATGAAGAGCGGAAGAAGATCATCACCCTCGAAGATCCCGTTGAAAAGAGACTTCCGCTGCTCAATCAGATTCAGATCAATCCCAAAGTCGATCTCACGTTTGCAACCGGCCTTCGCTCCATCCTCCGAATGGATCCGGACATCATTCTCATCGGCGAGATCCGGGACGGCGAAACCGCCAATCTCGCGGTGAATGCCGCGATGACGGGCCACCTGGTCTTTTCGACGATTCACTGCGGCATCGCCGCCGAAGTGCCCGTGCGGCTTGCCGAGATAGGCGTCGAGCCATATCTGGCCGCCAACGTGCTTCTCGGGACCATCGCCCAGCGTCTCGTACGCTTGAACTGCCCGAATTGTCTCGTCGAAGAAGAGCTGTCAGAGCAGATTCGCAAGCGCTTCGACCCCGACTTCCAGAGCTACCGGGGAAAAGGCTGCGCCGCGTGTGCCGGCATCGGATATCGCGGTCGGGGCTGTATCGAGGAAGTGATGCCGGTAACCGACGAGATCAGGAAATTGATGCTTGCCCGTGCGACAACCCGTCAACTCGAGGAACAGGCCGTCAAAAACGGAATGGTTCCGTTGCTGGAATCGGGCATTTCCAAAATTCGTCATAAGCAAACCAGCTTCATGGAGCTGGCCAGAGTCCTTTGACGCGCTTCCACGCGCCCCAGGGCTGATTATCAGGAGAACCAATGGCTATATACGAGTTTCAGGCAAAAGACAGCGAAGGCAAGACCGTCAGCGGAACACTTACTTCGAGCGATGATTCCGCCGCCATGGCCGAACTCACGTCACGAGGGCTGTGGGTCGCCTCGCTTGTCGAAACGTCGAGCGCCACCTCCCTCAGTTCCGAGATTCGATTGTTCTCGTTCGTTTCCGCGGAAACGCTCAATACATTTCTTCTGCAACTTTCGATCATGATCAAGTGCGGCGTGAGCCTTGCCGAAGCCCTGCAATCGCTGGAACAAACCGAAACCAGCACGGTATTCAAGCAGGCGCTTTCGGACGTCAGGCTCGATGTGGCCGCCGGCAAATCATTTTCGGAAGCCCTTTCCCGGCATCCGGAAATCTTCGACAGATTCATGATTGCCATGGTCCGAATCGGTGAAACTGGTGGCGTTCTCGAAGAGGTTCTCGCCAAACTGGCATCGACGAGCAAGCGTCGCCTTTCCCTGAGAAACCAGATCCTGGGATCGCTTGCCTATCCCATGCTCCTTCTCTGCGTCGCGACGCTGGTCGTCACGGTCCTGGTCGTTTTCGCCGTCCCCAAGTTCGCCGTATTGTTCGAGTCCGCGAAAGTCGAGCTTCCCGTCACGACCAGGGCCCTTATCGCCGGAAGCAAGCTGATCGAGGAACACATCAGATTGGTCGGCGGGCTGTTCGCCGCCGCCGTCGTCGGCGGCATTCTGACGCTGTTCAATTCGACCGTTCAATGTCACCTCGGGGAAGCAGCCATGCTTCTCCCCGTTCTGAGGCAGGTCGTGCAGAAATACCATGTGGTGTTGATTTCCGAGCCGCTTTCCATGCTGCTTGCCGCCGGAGTTCCGTTGCGCGAACTTCTGATAGCAATCGAGAACACGATCGAGATGACGACCCCCAAATCAGTCGTGATCAAGATGCGTGAGCACATCGAACGGGGAGCAAGCCTCCAGCAAGCGCTCGAACAAAATCCGATCTTTCCTCCGATGGCCGTCAAGCTCGTGGAGACCGGCGAACGCACCGGAGCTCTCGACAAAATGTTCAAGGAAATCGCCGAGTTCTATGACGATCAGCTGCAGACAGCCATGAAATCGGCTCTCAGCCTTCTCGAACCGCTCTTGATCCTCGGCGTTGCCGTCATCGTCGGTTTCATCATGCTATCCGTCTTCGTGCCCATCTACCAGATGAGCTTCATGATCAAAAAGGCCTGATATGAAGCGAACCGGGCCTTCAGGCTTTTCCCTATGGGAGCTTCTGCTCACCTGTGCCGTTGCGATCGTTGCGGCTCCCCTCGTCCTACCGCTCTTCTTCGTGGATTCGCATGCGGCATCAGACGAAACCGCCAGTCGGATCATCCTCGGAGCCATACAGCAAACACGCAGTGCCGGCCTTGCAGGCAGGGTCGTCGGAGGGCGAATTTCGTTTACCAGCGCGACGTCGACGTTTACGATGCAGTCCGACCAGCAGGCTCTTCCGTCCGGTTATGTGATCAAATCGATATCTCTCGACGGCACTCAGATTTCGGCCATAGAGGCCGGGTTCGATCCGCTCGGAAACATCTCTTTCACCCCATACGGGAACCAAGCGGTCCTGACGCTCGCAAGAGCCGACGGCACAGAAATCCGGACGATCACCCTCGAAGGCAAAGGAATCCCAATTCCGCAACCGACTGCCGGAACTGCCGAAACCGGCGGTTCTTCGGGCGGCGGCGGCGGACGAGGGTGCAGATGGTTGTGAAATCATTTTCCAGAGGGTTTTCTCTTGCCGAGATCCTCGTGGCGATCCCCTTAGTCGCGGTGATCTCCATGAGCCTCGCCTACTTCGGTTCAATCTACTCGTTTTCCAATTCTCAGACCATCGGCAGGTTCCGCTGTCAGATCGCCGTTCACAATCTCCTGACGCTGGTCCAGGCGGCAAGCGATACCGCCGCCCTGACCGTCGTGAGCCGCCATATTCAGGGGGGCGGCACCGCAGGCCCGCTTCTGACCTCATCACCCGCCCATCCTGACGGCTCCTCGGCACTCACGGTGTCTTCGAGCGTTTCCTCAGTGACCGGATACGGCATGACGTTCGGCGGATCTCCCGCCATGCCGTTTCATGTCGCCGTAACCGATGAGACAACCGGAGCGCGCTCTGAAATCATCACCTATGTCACAACCCACTGATGTCATGAACAAACGATATGCACGCATAGGATTCACGTTGATGGAGCTCCTTTCCGTCATCGCCCTTTCCACCATTTTTGCCGGGATATCTCTCGGCCCCCTCATGATGCAGTTTTCGCTCGTTTTCGAAAGCAACGCACGCGTCGCCGAAGTCAATCGTCTGATGGAAGCGGCTCTTCTCGTTTCGCGCACAATCACCCAGAGTCGTGCCTTTGCATCGAGTTTCGCCTTCACCGGAGACGAGAATCTCACCTGGACCGATGAGACGGGCCAGGTCCATACCATCCTCGAACAGGTGACGGGCTCGATAACGACCGATGCATCGAATGACCAAACCGTCGTCATACGCCTCGAAGGGAAGGGAATTCCCGGCGGAGCAACCGTTCGCATGCTTGCATGTCCTTTGAGATGAGCGGCCCCCGAGAAACCGGAGAAAATATGAGAGAACGAGTTCAATCGATGTCATGCAGCCGAGGATATGTCCTCGCGGCAATCCTGTTTCTCATCCTGTGTTCGGCGGCAATTGCGCCACTCCTGCTGCATGACGCTCAAACCATTCACGAGCGCCCCCAGATATTCGAAGAGATGTTTCGCATTCATTGGGCGCTCGAAGGGGCAAATCAGTGGCAGTTGCATGAAGCAAGTATGAACGTCGTCGAACCCTTCTGCGGCTTCGTGAACTCCGTTGCGACATTTTCCTATCCTGATGGTTTCAAGGTTCGCGTCGATCTTCTCGAAGGTCGAACGATGCTTGCCAGAAACAGATTTCTCAAGGCTTCTGCCAAGGCATATCACGGGAATGTCGCCGCCGATTATGATTTCAGCCGGTTGTCATCCGCGCCTGCGGCCATTCCCGGCGTGACCGCAGGGGGTGCTCACAGTTTCGGCTGGAAAGCGAACGGCTCTCTCCTTGCCTGGGGACTGAATACGAATGGCCGGCTTGGCACGAACGACACCGCCCAGCGCGCGACCCCGACTCCTGTGAACAAGGGCGATTGTTTGGACGTCGGAACCGATTTCAGCCAGGGGTGGAACGTCGCGGCGGGTGGAGACCACAGCCTCGTGCTCGACATGCACGGAAATGCGTGGGCGTTCGGAAACAACGCCTACGGGCAGCTTGGCTCCGGGAACACCACGGCGTATTATGCTCCGCATGCCGTCACGAACGGGTCCGACCACCTTTCAAACGTGAGCGACATCGCCGCCGGCACCTCGTTCAGTCTCGCGATCATCCGTCCGAACGGTAATGTTCTAGCCTGGGGACTGAATTCGAATGGACAACTGGGCAACACATATCCGAAACCCTGGCTAGGAACCCCCTCGAATTCCTCCGTTCCGGTGACCGTTCGAACCTCGCAAAGCAGCATCATCGGGATCGTCGGCATTGCCGCGGGTCGTGAACACGCTCTGGCGATCGATAAAACAGGCCATATTTACGCTTGGGGGAACAACGCCAACGGTCAGATCGGATTTGACGCGGGTAACTACTCGCCTTTTGCCGTTACGGTCAATAGCGGCGAAATATCCGAGATCGCTTCTTCTCCTTTCACGACCGCAAGGACGAATCCCGGAACGACGCAGGTCTATATCCCGTCGAGATTCGGCATATCCAGCATAACGGTGGAACTGAACGTCGCGATACCGTGGAATTTGTGGGGGGTTTCTTCGTATGCGAAATTTCAGCATCTGAGCATTTCCACCTACTCCGTCAACGTCATCTTCAGTTCATACACGAATCCATCGTCAAACCGGTATATTTGGAAATTCGATCAGATCGAGTCGGAGACGACATACGAATTTCAATATCCGGGAACATACACCCTGACGGTTCAAGCGCCGAGTTCCTGGCTCAGCACCTCGGCAT
>JAGOCE010000013.1 GCA_017998915.1 Candidatus Ozemibacteraceae bacterium | reverse complement strand
GGGATACGCCGCGCTTGCCGCCGCGCATGTGACGAATAGCAGCAGGATGGCGAGCCACAGTCGTGCATGTTTCATCTCGAGGACCTCTCTGATCTGTTCATATTCGCAAGAGCCTGTGTCCTGGCAACGGACAAAACAAGGCCATGTTTAATTAGCAAAATCAATGCCATGAGCAATTCTTAACGAACATCGTCATTTTCGGCCTTCAGGGTGAGAAAAATGGCGAAAATTGGGCATGAAGTGCGAATATTCATCAGACGGCCCCGTGTAAACCGTTCTACGGAGGAATGTGCCGACCCTTTCTTTGGAGGCGGGTTGGGAGTATAGTGGGGAAAAGGCGGCATGGGAGAGAATCGATGAGATCGACGATCGAGCGTCACCATTCCTATCGCAACTGCCCAAGATGCGAACAGGATGTTCTGCCGAGCCAGCGATTCTGCCGGAAATGCGCCTACTGGCTTGCCCGGCCGAATCAGGACGAGATCAGGACCATCGATGCGCAGCCGGGGAGCGGGAAAAGCTGGCTGTACGACACTTGGCTCGTGCTGAGGAGTTTCCAGGCATCCCTGAGCATGCTGATGGTCGGTGTCATCATGGGCGTTGGCGCGATGCTGCTGCTGGTCATCCTCATCAGAGAAGTATCGCCGACCTGGCTTCCGATCGGGCCCATGGCAAGACAACGGGCCTGCTACGCGAACAACAGGCTGATCAGAGACGCGATCGAGGTCTACTGCCAAGAAAACAGGTTCACGCGTGAGCTCGCCAGCAATCCGGCGCACGTGCTCTGGAAGGCCGGTTATCTCAACTCCCCGCCTCTGTGCCCCGTCAAGGGAAACCGATACGAGTATTTTTTCAAAGCGACCGCCGGGTCAGGGCCCTACGGGCTGATGTGCGTCGGCTCCGAACCCCACGGGCTCGCGGACTGAATTTTCACTCGCCGCTAAGTCCGTCGCCAGGCTTGGCCGATGAAGGTTGTGGAACATCTTGGTTCGACTTCATCGGAGGATGATATGGCGCAGCAGGAACATTCGGTCACGGAGATGGCCCGGGAAATCGATTCGCCGGCGTTGTGCTCCTTTCTCGACTCGATCGCGTCGGAAATGCGGGAGTTGCAAGGCGTGCTGGCCGAGATGGCTGCACGATATGCCGAAATGAATCGTGAGTTGAGCTGTGCGAAACTCGAAAACGAGCGACTGTCCAGGGAAAACGAGCAGCTGCGCTCCACTCGCCGGGTCCTCGTCACCGGTCTGTGTGCCGATGACGTTCCGCCTATCGCCGAGGCTTTGAACTGAAGCGAGACCGTCTGACATCGATCCATTGATGCCAGTCGAATGAATTTCGCTCGTTCCCCCTGAGCGTGTCGAAGGATGAAAGCCGCTCGTGCTTCGGCAGGATCGGCATGAGCGGGAGCGCGAAGCTGGTTCACATCGATCGAAAATATATGGCATTGCATAAAAACAGCCCCGGGCCGATCTGGTCCGGGGCTGCTCGTGTGGGCGAAAAATTGACGTTACTTCGGTGCCATGGGGTTCGGGACATCCGTTTTCGGTGACTGTGCCACCGGGCGGGCCGCCTTCACTTTTCTGATGAGGGCGTCCGAGGCTTCGAGGTGACTCGTCGGGTCGAGCTGCGCAGCCTTTTCGGCGTGCGTCGAGGCCTCGTCGAACTGGTGGAGCTCGAACTTCGCATTTGCCAGGTTCAGGTGAGCGAGGGCGTAGTCGGGATCCTCGGCAAGAGCCTTTTCATACCAGAGAGCCGCTTTTCCGAACATGCCGAGCGAGGCGAAGGCCGTGCCGATGTTGTTCATCGTCTCGACATTGGCGGGATCTATCTGGAGGGCTTTCTTCCACCAGGAGACCGCACGGCGGAGCATGCCGCGATCACGTGCAACCTGGCCAAGGCTGAACAGGATTTCCGAATCTTTCTTGTTCAGACCCAGCGCTCGTTTCCAGTATCGGTAGGCTGTTTCCAGGTCGCCTTGCAGGTAGAAGGCGAGAGCATAGTTGTACAACAGGTCGATGTTGTCCGGGAACTTCCGGATGGCTTCTTTCCAGATTTTCTTGGCCTTGCCGAGGAAGCCGGTATAGGCATACGTGTTGCCGTACAGGCGTAACGCCAGCGGATCATCCGGCTTGTGCTTCAGATACTCCTGGAGCAGAGGCCGGGCCTCGTCATACTTCCCGTCCTTCATCAAATCCTGGATAGGATTGAGATCAGCAGCGGTCTTCTTCGGCATGAGACGATCCTTTCGAGTTACTGTACGACACCCATTCCGTGCCTCGGATGCAGATGTCTGCATCGCATGACGGCACCGATACCGTTATACCACACTCTTCCCTTGATCGTCACCCCGGAGATAACCGGACAGTGCAAGCGCAACCGTTTTGGTCGGGAGCTGGTCCGGCCGCCGCTGACGAGTATTACAGCGTGCCGTATAGATATCCGCTTGCGGCGGTAAGGAGGATGACGAGAAGGAGGAACGCGAAGGCTTTCTTTCTGCCGACGACGGCCTGGAGGGCGAGAATGCTTGGCAGGCTGACGGCAGGGCCCGACAGGATGAGCGTCATGGCCGGGCCGGTGTGCATGCCGAAGTGGACGAGGGTCGATACGACGTTCACGCCGACGATCGTCCCGAAATACATCAGGGAGCCGATGAGGCTCGCCAGCAGGTTTGACTCGATCGAATTGTCGGAGAACATCGACATATACCGGGTCAGCGGCACGAGGGCGGCGAGGAGGCCCGAGACGAAGATGCCCAGGAGAACCGTTGGGAATATCATCACGAAGAGGCTCCAGGACTTTCTCAGCCACTGTTTCACCTCGTCCGGCCGGAACCATTTCCAAAGGGCCCCGGCCAGGATCGTGATTTCGAAGAAGATCACCAGGAGCTTCGACAGCAGGAAATCGAGGGCCCGGATCATTCCTGAGGTCAGCATGGGCGAGTTGATGGAAACGGGGTCGGGCCGGAGATACCGGTCGAAGATGCCCGTCGAGGTGAGCATGATGAGCAGAAGGAGCAGGAAGAAAATGAGCGTCTGCCCATCGGTCCGATCGGAATCCTCTTCGGCTATCATGAGGGCTGGGGCTGGTTCGGGCGGAGGTTCCCGAAACAGGAGGCGCATCAGGATTCCGATCAGGATGGAAACGGCGATGACGGCAACGATCCGGGCGGCGGCGAATCCGAGGCCCATGTAGGTGGTCGTGTACGTCAGGGCGATGAGGTTGACCGCCGGTGACGAGAACAGGAACGTGAACGCCGGGCCGATGCCCGCTCCCTGTTGAAGTATACCGGTAAATATAGGAATGACGCCGCAGGAACAGACGGTCAGGATCGCCCCGGCGAACGAGGCGATCGGATAAGCGATCCAGGCGGGGGCCTGTGGCCCCATGAGCTTCGTGATACGCTGCTTGTCCAAAAAAACGGCGATGGCGCCGGCGATGAAGAATGCTGGAATCATGCCGGAGATGAGATGCGTGCCGAGAAAACGGCCGACCTCTTCGAGGCCCGGCCAAGCCCAGGTCGTTCTGAGCCAGCCGAAGAGTTCGTTCAGCAGGGGAAAGTGGCGATGATACATGGTTCGGATGTTCCTGCCATCGGAATGGCTGTCAGGCGATCAGTTCGGCGAACCGGGCGTTTCCGAGCCGATTCTTCCGGGTGCGGCATCGGGCGCCGGCGGGAACCACTCGCGCATGAGAACGCGCGCGCGCAGATCCATGACACACGCGTCGATCACTTTCACGAGCGACCCGAGGCTTCGTGAAGCGCTCGCCGGATCGCCATCGAGCATGGTATCGAGTCGTCCGACGGCATCGAGGATGCGTTCGTAGGGCGCAATCGCGTCGGATGCGAGCGTTGGGCGGAACTCCGTCAGCCACGCCGTGAACGAAGCGCAGGTCGATTTCATTCCCTGGAACCTGTTTCCGAGGCGATCCTGTTCGAGGCGGATCAGCAGCTCCGAACCGGTGAGAAACCTGCGCTTGACCGGGCTCATGCCGACGGCTTCGAAAAAGATTCCGAGCCGGCCGCTCAGGGCCAGCACGGCATCGTGCGCCTCGGTGTAGTTCTTCTCTTCAACGAGCGTGCGAATCCGGCCGATCCGCTCCGCCGCCTCGCTCATCTTGGCGGGCCAGGTGATATCCTCGCGAGCCGCATCGGGTGGGTTCACGTTGAACTTGTTGGAAAAGGCCAGCCAGGCTTCCATGACTTTTACCAGGTTTCCGGGCACGGCATCGAGTTCCTTGTATTTCAGCGAGGTTCCGAGGAGATTGAGCGATCGGTTGAACTCCCGGATGCCCTGGCTGAAAGCGCTGTAGGGATCGTTCGAGGTCATCAGGGAGATCAGGGTGTCGTCACAGGCGCCGGCGGGCACGGCGGATGAAAACGAAAAAATGATCGAAGCAAGCAATATATAAATTGTAATATAATAATTAGTCAGCTGCACAGATCCGGTCTCCGCATCGTGATGCCGCGAAGAAGGCCGAGCGGCCCTGTCATCATCATGTCCCCGCCGGGCGCCGCCTCGACGAACGGGCCGAGACCGCTTTGTTCGATCAGGTGCCGCTGGGGGCCGGTCACGACGACGCCGGCAAGCTTGGAATATGCGATGGGTTCGAACGTCACGCAGCCGTTTCCATCGTCGTCGAACACCTCATCCGTTGAAAGCGTTCCCTCGGCAAGGCGCTTCATGAAGCCGCCCATGGCTTCGGGCTTTGTCTTGAGAATGCGCGTGTGGTGTTCGAAAAACGAGAGAATGCGCGTGCCGTTCATGATGCAGGCCATCGTGTGGCCGTTCCCGTAATTGATGTACAGCACCGGGCCGCGCAGGGCCGCGACTCTCGGATCGAGCCCGCAGCCAAGAATCGCCGAGAACGATGTGTCGATCAGCACGGCACGGAGCGTATGGTCGAAGTGCTTCACGCAACGGGCGCCTGAAAAGAGGCGGCCAAAGACGTCGGGAAGATCGGTGTCGGTGAAGATAAGCGCGCGAGGGGATGGATCGCCGGCGAGATGGTCGAGGAAGTATCTGAACCGGTTCCGCCGCGATGACTCCTCACTCGTGTTGAACCCGTGATCCTGGGCGGAGATGCCGATGATCCTGATCTTGTCCGTGTCGATGCCGAACCGGCCGAGCAGGTCGTAATACAGCGGAAGTTCGATCTCGTCGAACGTGTGTGTGGGATCCTCGATGCGCTCGACGATCTCGATTCCCGCGGCTTCAACCTCCTCGAGGTTGTTGCGGACGGTAAACGCGGGCATTTCCTCCATGAAGACTCGGCTGCCGTTGGCCCGGTGCCGCTTGAGCACCTTCGCGAGATACCCGCCGCCCATCGTGTAGCCGGAAATGCGAAGGTCGCCCTCGTGGTGCTCCAACCGATCGGCCATGACGAGCGCCGACGTCGGCACAACCATCTTGACGTTGTTTTCAAGGGTGTGATGGGCTGAAAAGTGCATCACGTCCTTGGTGCCGGTGCCGATGTCCATCGCCAGGGTGTCGGGAATTTCGAACGGTGACAGCATGATGAACCCCCTACCCGATGAACCGGCACTCGACGAGCTCGCCGGCCTTGATCTGCGGCCTTTCGCCAGGGATTCTGACGAGGAGGTCCGCTCCGAGAAGTGAAGAGAGGAAATGGGAATCCTGCTTTTCCAGCGTTTCGGCGACCGGCCCTGATGCGGTGTTGACGAGCCGTCCCCGCTGGAAATCGTCACGGCCGGTGCGGTTTGCCGCTTCTTTCGACAGGGGAAGGTGGACGCGACGATGGTCGGGATCCGCGCTTCCCTGCAGCCGAGCCAGGAAGGGGCGCAAGAACAGCTCGGCCGTCACGGCGGATGACGCCTGGTTACCGGGAAGCCCGAAATACGGGGTTTTACCGATGTATCCGAACGTGAGCGGCTTGCCCGGCTTCATCGCGACGCCTCTGATGGAAACGGCGGCTCCGACGGTTTCAAGCGCGGTGGCGAAGGGGTCTTTCCGACCCATCGAGATGCCGCCGGAAGAGACGACAACATCGCCCAGTTCTGCGGCCCGCCGGAGGGCGGCTTCGGCGGAACCGAGGTCATCACGGACGATGCCGAGGTCGAGCGGCTCTCCCCCGGCCGAACGGATGAGGGCTTTCAGGATCGGGGTGTTGGTATTGCGTACCTGCCACGGCTGGGGATGGTCGAACGGCATGACGACCTCATCTCCGGAGACGAGAATGCAAACCCTCGGACGTCGCGCCACGCGGACAACGGTTCGGCCGAGCGACGCCGCAACGCCAACGGCATACGGGGTGAGCCGCAGACCCGCGGTCAGAACGAGATCGCCCGCACGACGGTCGCGCCCGCGATGCCGGATATAGGTGCCTTCGGGAGGGAGGCTGCGGATCAGGACGTGGGTGCCGTGCGAGGAGAGCTCGGCGTCCTCGATTCTGACGATCGTGTCGGCGCCGGCCGGCAGAATGCCGCCGGTCGCAATGTAAGCGGCATGCCCCCCGGGGAGCGAATCGAGGGGATGACCGGCATCGATCCCGGTCGTGAGTGGGAGGGAAACCGGGGATTCAGAGGCCGCGGCAACGGCATCGGAACGCCTGAAACAGTAGCCGTCCATCGCCGAGTTGTCGGCCATGGGCAGATCTTCCGGCGCCGTGAGATTCTCGGCGAGAAAACGACCGGGAGCGGCATCGAGAGGGACAGGTTCGCCCTCCGGCACGAAGCCGGCGGCGGCTTCCATGATCGTGAGATAGGCTTCGTCGAAGGTTTTCATCTCTGCATTGTAGCTCAGCCAGCTGAAGAAATCACCTTCAGGGGGTGAAAACCAGCTCGAGAAGAACAGGCATCTCACGGAGCGCCTCGAGACGGGTGATCTCGAACGTTTCGCGGAACGATGCTCCGCGCACGATGGGCGTCATTTCCAGACGGATGGGAAAGGAAACCGAGACGCCGCTTCCGCTGCCGAGCCGGAGGAACCCGCTGGACCGGAAGGCCGGGGAGACAATGGCCGAAATATCGACTGGTGCCGTCGCTGGTTGATACTCGATCAGGATCGCAGCCGGATCAGCCTCCTCGCCGGCTGCCGGCACGGCGGGGAGTGCTTGGAGCGCCTGCCTGAAAGCCGAGTCGGTCGATACCGCCCTGGTAAGGTTTGATAGCATATCTGCAAGAAACTGCTTTCGGGCATGAGAATGGGTTTTGCCGCTCTGGAGCTCGCGCGCCAGCATTTTTCCGAACACGGTCAGGCATGCCTCCAGGCGTTCCTGCTCCCCGCGGCGTTCTGACGGGTCGAGGAGCTGGAGTCGCTCGGCTCTGGCATTGAGTTCCAGGCAGATCGTCCAGAGGGTCGGTCGGAGGAATGTGAGAGCGCGGATCCATCGATCGAGAAACTCCTTGTGCTTCGTGAAGACATTGATTCTCTGAATTTTCCGGCCGGTCCAGAGTTTCGTGCCCTGCAGAAGAAGGAACCGCGATTGTATCGATTGCGAGATATCGGCCGAGAGGATCTCCGATTCAACGGAGTCGGGCTCTGCCGGCGAGGTTTCAGCCGGAATGAACTGAAGGGCATGCTGCCGGAAGTCATGAGCGTTTTTCTGTCGCCATGCGCGACGGTTGTCCTGCCTCACCAGTTCCTGGCCCGACGGATGGAGGAACGTGTGAAGACGCAGGATTCCCGCGAAAAGTCCCGACATGAGCAGCGTGAGCAGAAGAGCGGCTTTCCAACGCCCTTTGGCAACGCCGGCCGTGATTCGCGACACAAGGTCGGAAACCGCTCCAAACAACGATGGCTCGGGACGGCTCAGGTTCAATGAACCGGTTCCCAGCATGTACACGCCCGTCATGAGGCCGGACACGACAGCAACGATTGCAAGAATCACGGTCTGCGATGCCTGAACTGCCAGACCGCTTGCGAACAGCTTTACAAAAAGAGTGCTGGAGAGCAGAAGTCCGAGGAGGACAAACGTTTCAATCGCCCGGGGAGGGGCCAGACGAACGTCTTGCGGAAGAGTCCTGGCCGGAGAGCGGGCGAGGGATTCCCCTGCCGGAGCTTGCCGGCTAACGTTCAGGATCAGGGCGGCGACGAGGAAACCGACGAACAGCAGAATCGGTCCGGGTGGTTCGGAAATGCCGGAGCTGCCCAGCGTGAAAAAGATCGTCGCGGCGGCCGTTACCGGGACGAGATGGGCTGAAGCGGTTTCGCAGCTCATTTTCCCGGCAACGGTGCAGATGCGTCCGGCGAAGGGCAGGACAAGACCGAGTATCAGAAGCCATGGAAGGGTGAGCTGGAAGACCTCATTCAGGAAGCCGGCGGCGAGCGTGAGACGGTCGGCTCTCTGAAAGCCGCTTCCGACCTGCACGGAAACGGCTGCCGGCGTCAGCAGCCGGGCAAGGGTGTGACCGTGCGATGGAGCGCAGTCTTCTGCCAGGCGCCGGAACCTGCGGGTGGCTTCGTCGACCCCCGAAATCACCGGAATGATATACTCGTCCGCCCATACCTGACGACGCTTCTTCTGCCACAGCCTCACCTTGATAGGCGCCGTAAGAGGAAGCCTGTTGCGAAGGCTGATTTTGATCGTGCCGGAGGCTTGCGGGCAGAGCGACGAATAGAGCAGCCTGTTGCGCTGCCAGAGCTCGATGACGGCGAACCGACGCAGGCCGAGATCGAAATTCGCCCGGACGACCCTGCCGCTCGCTTTTGCCCAACGAATCGACGAGTGGGGGGCTTTTCCCCGATGGAGACTCCAACGGGCCTGACGCTCTGGCCGGATCGGTGAACCAGAAAACAGCCCGGAAACGGAATCTGGAAGATTCGCGGCGGCGCGGGTCAGCATATTCCTCAGGAATACCAGGGGCGGAAGCGACGGAACGACCGGAACTCGGAACTGGAGAGACCGGTTTCCGCACGAGAAGTCAAAGAGATACTCGCCGGTCGGGCTTTCCGGATGCAGGGAAAATGTGAAAACGCCTGTTCCCTGGCGGGTGGTGAACACAACTCTGTTTGTCGTCGTAAATCCGTCCGGAGTCGTGACCTTGCACCTGATGGGAAGGTGTGGCAGCGGCCGGGAGGTGGCGGGATCGATGGCGGCGAGATCGAACCGGTAGGAGCCGCCGGTGTGAAGGGGGAACCCGGGCGGTGTGGCGGCAAGCGCATAGTTCGTTCCCGCCTGAATGCTGAACACGGCGAGTGGTTGTCGGAGGGCGTTCGTCCTGTAGACGGCGAGTTCATACGTGCCGTCATTGAGCGATTTTGGAGTGGATATCCTGGCGGTATACAGCCCCGGATGCTTCTCGACGGCCGCGCAGGGAGGAACGAGGGGAACGGGCTGGCCGCCGGCGCGTAGATGTACTTCGAGTTTCAACTGTCGGATGGGATGAGGTTTGTCACGTTCGAGCGCATACAGCGCGATTTCCGTTGTTTCGCCCGGCGTCAGGCGCGCGGACGGGGACAGCACGATGTCGATGTCGGGATGACCGACGTTCTCGAGAAGCAGCGATGCGGTCCAGACGGCGAAAAGCACGAAGAGGAAAGCGCCTGCGAGCAAGGCCGGCAGACGTTGTTGCAACGCAGGAAATGGAGAATTCATGCAGGTTCAACCTATCATTGCCCCGCGCCGCTGTCAATGCGGTCAGGCAAGGCGCGGGCGTCACGATGCCCCCTCCGCATCGGTTGCCACGACCTGAAGGAGAGTCGTGGATCGTGATCTGCCCTCGTTCTCCCGTGACGTTTCGATCAGAAAGTTCAGGCGCTGTTGCAGGGTCTTCTGGTATCATGATGCCGTGGAAAACGAGTGCCTGACCGTTGTCGTCGAACGCATCACCTATACGAACCCTCAGAACGGCTACTCCGTCCTCCGGACGAGCGTCAAGGGCCGGCCTGACGGCGTCACTGTCGTCGGCAGTTTTTCGGCGATCCATCCGGGCGAAGAGCTGCGCGTCTACGGCACCTGGACCTGCCACCCTCAGTTCGGGCCCCAGTTTCACGCGTTCAAATACACGACGATGAAGCCAGCAACGGTGCGCGGCATCGAAAAATACCTCGGCTCGGGCCTGATCAAAGGGATCGGGCCGGTGACGGCGAAACGCCTGGTCGCCTCTTTCGGGGCCGAAACGCTCGACGTGATCGAAAACCAACCCGACCGGCTTGCCGACTGCGACGGCATCGGCCCCGTGCGCAGCGGGCGGATCATCGAGGGGTGGAAGCAGCAGAAGGCGATCCAGGATGTGATGATCTTCCTGCAAGGGCACGGCATCTCGACGGCCTACGCGGTGCGCATCTTCAAGAACCTCGGCCAGGACGCAATCGCGAAGGTGGCGGCCAACCCCTACATGCTCGCCTACGAGATCCGGGGCATCGGGTTCAAGACGGCCGACAAGATCGCGGCCGAGTTCAACATCACCGGTGCCGACCCGCGCCGCCTCGAGGCCGGCCTCATGTTCGTCTTGAACGCCGCTCTCGATGAAGGGCACATGTTTTTGCCCCGGCCTGAGCTGGTGAAGCGAAGCATCGAGATCCTCCAGGTCGATGACGTGGCGGCCATCGAGGCGGCGATCGGCACCCAGGCCGCAGATCGGCGCATCGTCATCCGCGACCACGGCGGCATCGCCTGTGTGTATCTCTCGTTCGCCTGGCGTGACGAGATCGGCGTCGTCGAGCGGCTCGCGCCCCTGTTGAAAGACGCGCCTGAACCCGATCGGCGGAAACTGCTCGCCGCTCTCGACGGGGCGACGTCGAAGGCGGGCATCTCTCTGACCGAGATCCAGGCGGTCGCCGTCGAGAAGTCCCTGCGCGAGCGGTTCCTCGTCATCACCGGCGGCCCTGGCACCGGCAAGACGACGACTCTGAAAACCCTCGTGGAAGCGCATACGCTGATGGGCCGCCGGGTCTTGCTGGCGAGCCCGACCGGCCGCGCCGCGAAGCGTCTTGCCGAGGTGAGCGGCCGTGAGGCGAAGACGATTCACCGTCTGCTCGAATACTCGCCCCAGGAGGGCGGCTTCCGATACAACCAGTCGAAGCCGCTCGCCTGCGACACCCTCGTCGTCGACGAGGCCTCGATGATCGACATGAACCTGTTCCACGCCCTGATCAAGGCCGTCCCGCCCGGCGCCGCCTGCGTGCTCGTCGGCGATGCCGACCAGTTGCCGTCTGTCGGTCCCGGCCTGCTGCTGCGCCAACTGATCGAGTCGGGTGTCGTGCCCGTCGTGCGGCTGAATGTCGTCTTCCGGCAGGCGGAAGAGTCGCTGATCATCCGCAACGCCTACCGCGTCCACGGCGGTGCGATGCCGATCCTCGTCTCGCCCGACGGGAAAACGCGCACCGACTGCTACTTCCTTGACGCCGGCGAGCCCGACAAGGCGCTTCCCCTTCTGCGAAACGTGGTTTCTCTGAGCCTGTCGAAACGGTTCGGCTATCACCCGATCGAGGACATCCAGGTGCTCACCCCGATGAACCGGGGCACGCTGGGCGCCGCGAACCTCAACAAGGAATTGCAGGAGGCGCTGAATCCCGCTTCCCCCGAAAAGCCCGAGATGACGCACATGCACAGGGTGTTCCGCGTCGGCGACAAGGTGATCCAGCTCAAGAACAATTACGACCTCGATGTGTTCAACGGCGACATCGGCATCGTGCGGAACGTCGAGACCGAAGACCAGGAGATCGTCGTCGAGTTCCCGCAGGGGGAACGGGTATACCAGGCCGCCGACCTACTCGATCTCTCCCACGCGTTCGCAATCACCGTTCACAAGTCACAGGGAAGCGAATACCCGGCCGTGGTGCTCGTCGCGACTACCCAGCACTACGTGATGCTCCAGCGGAACCTTCTCTACACCGGCATGACGCGGGCCCGACGCACCCTCGTACTGATGGGAAACAAGCGCGCCGTCTGGATCGCCGTGAAAAACGACAGGGTCCAGGCGCGCTGGACCCTGCTTGCCGACCTGCTCCGGGAGACCTACCCGGAACGGGCGAAGAACGCGTTACCGAATGAACGGAATGAACAGGATGGTCACGATCCAGAGCAGGGATGAGATCAGCGTCATCGTCTGCCCGTGGTTGTAGATGGAAAACTTGGCGCTCGCGATCTTCGAGACGGTATATATATTTGTAAGTATTGATTCGTTGAACTTCTTCGCCTCGCACGAGGAAACCTCGTGAATGTACCCCTCGGCCGAGTTGTTCTCGATGATGTGGCCGTAGAAAGCGAGGGTCTTCGTGCGGTTTTCGACGATGCCGGCGCTGCGCGTCATGATGACCCCCAGGGACATCAGGATCGAGATGATGCTGAAAACGAAAAAACCGACGGCGATTGCCGAGGCGATCGAGTTGTGGCTCAGCATCTCGATGAACGGCGTCAGCGCGGCGATGAAAATCGAGTTGATCAGGAGCAGGGCGTTCGCCTTGCTGTCGGCGAACTGCACGAGACTTTGATTATAGTTGAGAATATGAAACGAGATGTCGATCTGCTCGGCGATGTCGACTTCGAGCTGGTTCCGCTTGTCAAGATACATGAACGCCTCCGACGTGAAGGTAAGGTTTTCTCTCGAATGTGTGTACATCATACGACAGGGGGAGCCCAGGAACAAGAGAGACCGCTTCCCTCGGATGATCACATCCTCCCAGGAGGGTTCGAGATCTTCAAAATATGAATCCCTCCCGGTCGCACCGAATGGGAATGCGATCGTGGCTTTTCGACTGTCGGCTGCGCGGTGAAGGGACGGATCGGGATTCGCCCGCGCTTTGTTTTTGAATGAAATGTAGGAATTTCGGTCTGACACCTTGACGCCCCCCCGTTGCATCATTACACTTGAATTAAATCTAACCGGTGTACCGTTCGTAACGCGATTATCAGGGGGGTTACGTATGAGAAAGAGTAAATCGTTCAGTTCGGTGATCTGCATCGTCCTGTCTCTGCTTATGGTCGTCGACTTCACCGTCTTCCAGCCCGCGCCCGCCCACGCGCTCGACAAGAAGAGCGTCGTCGTTGGCGTCGCGGCCGGAGCCGCGGTCGGAGCCGGCGTCGTTCTTGCCGCCCCGGCCGTTGCCGGCGCGGTAGGCGCAGCTGGCGGCATCGCTGGCATCGGAACCGCGGTCGTCGGCGGCGTCGCTGCCGTTGGCGGCGGGATCCTCGGTGCTCTCGGTGCGATCGGCGGGGCCATCGCGGCCGGCGTCGGTGCCGTGGCCGGCTGGGTCGCCGGTATCGTCGCGAGCCCGCTGTTCATTCCGGCTCTGATCGTCATCGCCGCCGTCGCGGTTGGCATCTACCTGTATCGCCGCCACAAGAAGAAGACCAGCAGCCAGGAAGTCCTCTCCGGCAGCGATGAAATCATGGTCACCCCGTCTGACTACGACATGAGCACGGTTATCCCGTCCATGAACCAGACCGGCCCCGTCACCATCGGCGACCAGGATGCGGTCGTGATCTCCGGCTCCGACGCCCAGGTGTCCGATGCGGCCCCTGTCACCGACGTGACCGTCACCGCCCCCGCCGCCGACTCGACTTCTGCAGCCGCTCCGACCACGACGACCACCACGACGACCACGACCACGTCCGTGTCGAGCGCATCGGTGACCGAAGCCCATGCCCGCTATATCGCGGCGTATAACAAATACACCCAGCTGGTCACCACCGCCGGCGGCTCCGCGTCAGAAGTGAAGGCGGCTCTCACCGAGTATCGCGCGGCCTACCAGGAATACATCCAGCTCAAGCAGACCCAGAACATCAAGTAAACCCGCTCCCGCATACAAAAAGCCGGCGCCCCGGATCTCCGGGGCGCCGGTTGCTATTCGCTTCTGTGATCCTTGTCCGCTCTTTTGAACACGACAAGAACCTCACATGTTCTCACCTGGTTCGGCCGGGGCGGGGGCCGCAGCCTCAGATGCAGTCTTTTTCAAACGGAAGAACGTCAGGACGGTGTCGCCGAACAGGCGCTCGTCGGTCTGTTCGAGGGCCGGCTTCTTGTCGAGGCCCAAGTCGTCTTTCTTCTGGCGTTCGATGATGAAGATCGTGCGCTCGTGAAATAGCGGGCAGACGGGGAGCTCGTTCAGGATCGGTTCGAGCAGGCCCTTCAGGTAGGGCGGGTCGATGCAGACGATGTCGAACGGCTCGAGCGGTCGGCCGCGCAGGAACGAAAGGCAGTCCATGCGGAAGGTTTTCCCCCGGTCGGCGAGTCTGGTCATTTCGAGATTCTCGCGGATCGCCGTGATGCAGTCGTTCGACATGTCGACGAACGCGGCGAACGCGGCACCGCGGGAAAGCGCCTCGATGCCGAGGCTTCCCGAACCTGCGAACAGGTCGAGAAACCGGCAGTCGGGAATACGGGCGGCAAGAATCGAGAACAGCGAACTCTTTACGCGGTCCATCGCCGGGCGGGTTTTCCCCCCCTTGGGCATCTTGAGTTGACGGCCCTTGGCCGATCCTGAGATGACGCGCATCTGCGGTCAGCCCCCTTCCATGAATGTTTCGAGCCGGTTGCCGAAACTCTCGCGCATGCGGGCGGTAAACCAGTCGCGCGTCTCGCCGGGCTCGACGGTGAGAAGCTCCAGGGCGCGATTCCGCGCCTTTTCGATCAGCTCTGGGGTCATGCGGTGCGAAAAAGCGGGGTGGGCGATACCGCTCTGCCGCGTTCCGGCAAGATCGCCTGGTCCCCTCAGCCGCAGGTCCTCGGCGGCAAGCTCGAAGCCATCGGTCGTGCCGGCCACCAGCCTGAGCCGCTCGTTCGCCTCGCCGTCGGCGCTGATCAGCAGACAGCTCGACGGGCGTTCGCCACGCCCGACCCGACCGCGAAGCTGGTGCAGTTGTGAAAGCCCGAACCGCTCGGCGTTCTCGACCACCATCAGCGTCGCAGCCGGTGCGTCCACGCCGACTTCGATGACCGTCGTGGCCACAAGAACATCGATGTTGCCGGCGTGAAACGCTTCCATCGCGGCCTGACGGCGTTCTGAAGCCAGATCGCCGGTCACAGCGGCAACGGCGGCTTCGGGAAGCGCGAAGCGAAGGCGCTCGACGGCTTCGCGAACCGATGTTGCCGCAATCTTCTTCGATGTCTCGATGAGCGGACAGACGTAATACACCTGCTCCCGGCGCGATACCGCCTCCCGGATGTACGGGAGGGCGTCTTCCGGCGAGCCGAGAAGGTGGGTGGCGACCGGCTTCCGGCCCGGCGGCATCTCGCGGATGATACCGACGTCGAGGTCGCCATAGATCGTCAGCGAGAGGGTGCGGGGAATCGGCGTCGCTGACATGAGCAGCAGGTGCGGCGTCCGCGCGCCCGCCTTGGCCGTGAGCGCGCGCCGATGATCGACACCGAATCGCTGCTGTTCGTCGATGACGCAGAAGGAGAGGTTCGGGACGACGACGGCGTCCTGGAACAGCGCGTGGGTACCGAACACGTAGCGAAGCCGCCCGTCCGAGAGTTGTGCGAGGAGGTTCCTCCGGTCCTGTGGACGGAGGGCGCCGACGAGGAGATCGGCATCGGTCGCGGCGTCGGGAAAGAAGGATCGGAACCGCTCCAGGTGTTGCCTTGCCAGGATCTCGGTCGGGGCCATGAACACGCAGGTGGTGCCTGGTTCGTGACGTTCGGCGTGATGTCGCATGGCGAGAAAGGCCACCAGGGTCTTTCCCGAGCCGACGTCGCCTTGGAGCAACAGATTGAGCGGCGGACATCCTGCCCCCTGTCTCAGTCCGGCGAGCATCTTTCCGAGAACGAGGCTCTGGTCGCCCGTCAGCCGGAACGGGATGGGATACCCCGGCTCGGCAGGAAGCGGCGTTGACAAGGCTGCGGGATCGGGGCCGAGGATGCCGGTGACGCGCTTGCGCCGCTCCCAGACGGCCATTTGGAACAAGACTTGGTCGAAGAATGCCGCTGTGTGCCGCGCGTGATCTGCGGCTTCCTGCGTGCGAGGCCAATGAAAATCAAAGAAGGCGCGGCGGAGACGCGGGAAAGGGCCCGTTTCGAGGAGGTTCGGGAAGCTCGCGGCCCAGTCGATCGCCGCGAGCGTGCGCGCGATCAGCTGGCGAATCTGCCTTCCCGACAGTTTCGCCTCGGAAAACGCTTTCCCGGCGGAATAAACGGGAGTAAGGGCACCGGGAACGGGCGCGGCCTCTGCCGGGTCTTCAAGCTCGAGCTCCGGATTGTCGAGGATCGGAGCGCCCTTCATCTCGACGGCGGTGCCGTAGAGGTAATAGGCCTTTCCCGCGACGAGCGACTTGACGAGATACGGGCGGTTGAACCATCGGGCGCGCACGACGGCGGTTCCATCGTCGAACTCGGCCCACACGATCGAGAGACCCGCACGGGGTCTGCTTCCGCGGAAGGATTTCACCACTCCCCGAAATGGCCCCTGCATGAGTCGTTCCGCGCGAAGCTCGCGCAATGGACGGATCCGGGTGCGATCCTCGTACCGGCGCGGCTGGAGACGGAGAAGATCGGTCACGGTGTGAAGCCCGGCGTCGTGCAGGGCTTCCCCTCGCTTCGGCCCGATTCCGCGCAGGAGGCTGACGTCCGTATTGAGCGTGATAGTAAACGATGTATTGTTCTTTGAAGACATCTGCCTGTGGTCCGCGGAAGAGAAAGAAGGCGACGACCGGATTCCGACGGATTATTTCTGCTCGAACAGCTGCTTGAGGACCATGTATTCCTCGCACATGTAGGCCAGCTCCCAGCCGTTGCGGCCGGCCTCGTCGAGGAGATCGCCGAGCTTGTCGAGGAAGTCATCCCCCTTCAGTTTCGTCAGGTCGTAGGTTTTGTAGTTCCAGAACCGGTTTGCTTTGACGAGTTGCATGGCATCTCTCCTTGGGTTTGTTCAGGACTCTTTGAGCGTTGATTTCACGAATAGATAGCTCTGCATGAGCGCCTTGAGCGATTCGTCCTGGCTGGGCGACTGGGCGCAGGCTCTGAGCGTCGCGTCGAACGCCTTGAACGCCTCGGCCGACCGCGACGTCGCCTGCAGGCAGTAGGCAAGGAGCAGGTTCGACTCGATGTCGAGCGGGGAAAGTGAGATCGCGCGTGTGAGGACGTCCGTGGCCTTGTCGAAGTTGCGCGCGTGCAGATGGAGCATCGCGAGCTTCTGGAACAGCACGGGGTTGCGAGGCGAGAGCTCGACGGCCTTGGTCAGGAGCTTGATGCTCTCTTCGGTGCGGCCGCCGAACTGGAAGATCTGGGCGAGGATCAGATATGCGCCGAGCAGCTTCGGATACAGGGTCAATGCCTGGACAAGGTGGTCGCGGGCCTTCTGGAAATCTTTCTGGAAATAGGCGATCGTTCCGAGGTTGTAATGCGCCTTGACCAGGTTGGGCTGCTGGGCAAGCGCCTTTTCATACAGCGGGGCGGCGTCGGCGAAATTTTTGCGGATGTAGTGCAGGTTCGCGAGGCCGAGAATCGCCTTGAAATTTTCGGGCTGGGCCTCGATGATCGAGGTGTAGATTGCCAGCGCCTGCTCGAATTCACGGGCGTTGACCGCGTTTGCGGCCTGTTCCAGCTCCTGATCGAAGGTTTCGGCAGGTGGCTCGGGGGCTGGAGGCTCGGGTTGGGGCGGGGCGGAGGCCGGTCCCGCGGCCGGAGCGGGCTTCACGGGCAGCGTGGCCGGCGGAGCTTCTGGCGCGGGGTGCTCGGCGGGCTGGGCCGGAGCGGCGGCGGCCGATTCCGCGACGCCGGGTTCGAGCAGTTCCGCGATGAGCGTATTCACCGAGGTGGTGACGGACGAGTCGTTGCTGAGTGCCGTCCCGATTTCGCCGAGGACATACATTGCCGACTGGCGGTGCCGGAGCTCGGAATGGTGGAGGAGCTGGTGCAGGTTGTCGAGGACGCTGTGTTCGTTCCAGCTCCAGAGGGCGCGGATGGCGTTCGTCTTGATGCGGTTGTCCTCGTGCGACAGCAGGCGCTTGAGGAGCCCGATGAGCTTCTGGGGCGGGGCGGATGCATTGAGCTTCTGGAGCGCTTCGATCGTATTGGAGACGACGCGGCTGTCGGGATCGTCGAGAAATTTGAACAGCAGGTCGCAGTACAGCGTGTCCGATGTTTCCGCGATGCAACTGATGAGGGTCGCCTTGACGATCGGGTTCTCCTCGCGCTCGAGCCGCGGAACGAGCAGATCGGGGATCGACGCCGGCGAACAGCGGACGATGGCCTGGACGACCTGGACGCGCACGTCGTAGTTCGGATCGTCCATGAGCGGCGTGAGCAGCTTGACGGCGTCGGGGGACTGGAGTTTCTTGAGGGCGTTTGCCGCGTTCCGCCGCACGTCGGCGTCGTCGTCGCGAAGCGCCATGGCCAGTTTCGGAATAAAACGGACGTCGCGGATCTCGCCGAGGGCGTAGGCGGCCGACGCGCGATACAGCTTGTCGGCGTGGGTCAGCATCTGGTTCAGCGTGTCGGAGACGTCGAAGTCGCCGAACTTCCAGATGGCTTTCGCCACGTTCGCCCGGACGCGGTTGTTCGGATCGTCGAGATACGGTTGTATAATTCCGACAATAGAACTCGACTTGAGCCCCTCGATGGCCTCGATCGCGTTGGCCCGCACGCGGGAATCCTCGTCGCGGAGGGCCGCCTGGAAAATCGGGAGCATGCGATCGTTCGACATCATGCCGAGCGCCATGATGATCGATGCGCGGATTCGGGGGCTCTTGTCCTGGGCGAGGATGCGTTTCAAGAGCGGTGTCGATAGATTGTTCTTGATCTTGCCCAGGGCGTTGATGGCCGAGATGATGGCTTCCTCTTCGAAGAAGATTCTGCCGCCACCGCTCGTGGCGGTGCCGCCAGAGATGTTGGTGTCGGCATACTCGTTCAGGGACTCCATCAGCACGTTGAATGCTTCCGGGCTCTTGATCATGCCGAGCGCCTGGGCGGCGTTGAAACGGACCTCCTGCTGGGAATCGTTGAGCGCCTGCATCAGCAGCGAGATGGCGCGGGAGCTTTCGATGTTGCCGAGCGCGAGCGCCATGAAGTCCTGGATGTTGTCGCTTTCGAAGTTCTCGAGCAGGAAGTTCGTCGCGCGCTCGCACTTGAACTTGGAAAGCGCGATCGCCGCTTCCCTGCGAAGCCGGTATTCGCCGACTCTGAACCCGGTGATCAGGGTTGCGAGAAGGGGCCGGAGCCTGGAGAGAAGGTGTTCGAGCTGAATCTTCGCCATCGGGGTGGTCCTGGTGAGCATGGAATATCGGGCGGAACGAAGTTTATCACGATCGGTCGATTCCTGCATAGCGGCGGGGATACTCATGCTATACTCCTGGTATGAGTGCCGGAACAAGTCTGTACGAACTGTTGAAACTGACGTTCGAGCGCCGGGGGTCGGACCTGCACCTGAAAGTCGGCCAGGCGCCCGCCATCCGCATCGACGGGGTCATCGAGCATCTCGACGCGGCGAGGTTCACGAAGAACGAGTTCGCCCGCATTCTCGAGGCGATCCTGACGGAAGCGCAGGCGAAACAGTTCGCCGATACGAACGAGCTGGATTTCGCGTATTCCCTCGAAGGCGTCTGCCGGTTCAGGGTGAATCTCTACCGCGATATCAACGGCATCGGCGCGGTGTTCCGCGTGATTCCGTTCAAGGTGATGAGCTTCGACGAGATCGGACTGCCGCTTGCTGCCCAGAAGCTGATCGAGCAGCCCAACGGCCTGATCCTCATCACCGGCCCGACCGGCGCCGGCAAGACCTCGACCCTGGCCAGTTACCTCAGCTATGTGAACGCCCAGGCGCGTCGCCACATCGTCACCATCGAGGACCCGATCGAATACCAGTTCGAAGACGGCCTCTCGATCTTCAACCAGCGCCAAGTCGGCATCGACTGCCTCGGCTTCTACGAGGGCCTGTTGACGGTTCTTCGCCAGGATCCCGATATCGTCGTCGTCGGCGAGATGCGCGAACCGAAAACCATTGCGCTGACGCTGAACGCCGCCGAAACCGGCAAGCTGGTGCTGGCGACGCTCCATACCACGTCGGCGGTGCTGACGGCCGAGCGCATCGTCAACGTGTTCCCCGAGAACCGGCAACGGCAGATCCTGCACCAGCTCGCGACGGTTTTGCGCGGCGTCGTCTCCCAGACGCTGCTGCCGAAAACCGACGGCGGCCGGATCGCAGCGTTCGAAGTGATGATCAACACATCGGCGATCCGCTCGCTGATTGGCGAAGGCAAGATCCATCTGATCCCGTCGTTCCTCGAGACCGGCTCGGAGTTTGGCATGACGACGCTGGAAATGTCGCTCGCCTCGCTCGTCAGGCAGAACAAGGTTCGCGCCGAGGACGCCATGACCGCCGCGCCCAACCCGGCTGCCCTGCGCAAGCTGCTGGGCGGAAAGGAGTAGCGCCGGATGCTGCGGATACACCGATACTTCGACACGGCCCTCGCGCGCAAGGCTTCCGACTTGCATCTCAAGGCCGGCAGCCCGCCCGTTCTGCGCATCGGCGGACGGCTCGTGTCTCTTTCCGAAGAGCCTCTCGCGCACCAGGAACTGCCCAATCTCGTCCTGCCGCTGATGGACACCCGTCAGCAGGAGTTCCTCCGCCAGACGATGGAAGCCAACTTCATGATCGCCTACCGCGACCGCGTCCGGGTGCGTGTTTGTGTCTTCCGGCAGCGCGGCTGTCTCTCGGCGGCGTTCCGGTTCATCCCGACACGCGTTCCGAGCATCGACAGCCTCAAGCTGCCGGTGCGGCTCAAGGAAATCGCCCAGCGGCCGCGCGGCCTGTTCCTCGTCACCGGTCCCGCCAACTCGGGAAAGACCCACACCCTCGCCGCGATCGTGCACGAGATCAACAAGGCCAGCTCGCGGCACATCATCACGATCGAGGACCCGATCGAGTTCGTCCATGCGCCGAAACGCTCGATCTTCACCCAGCGCGAGATCGGCTCGATGACGTCGGGCTACCAGGTCGCCCTGATGCACGCGCTCCGCGAAGACCCCGACGTCATCCTCGTCGGCGAGATGCGCGACATCGACACGATCGAGATGGTGCTGACCGCGGCCGAAACCGGCCACCTCGTCCTCTCGACCCTGCATACCGTCGGGGCCGTTCAGACGGTCGACCGTATCATCAACGTCTTCCCGGGCCACCGGCACGAGGAGATTCGCACCCAGCTCTCGATGTCCCTGCTCGGCACGATCTCTCAGATCCTCATTCCGGGCCGGTCGAAAAACGAGCGCATCATGGCCTACGAGCTGATGATCCTCAACCCGGCGATGCGCAACCTGATCCGCGAAAAGAAGACGAATCAGCTTCGCTCGGCCCTGATGCTCGCCCGCAAGGACGGCTGTGTCACGCTTCGCGACAACCTGGCCGAGCTGATGCGCGACGAGCGGGTCGACGGAAAGATCATGAACGCCATTCTCAAGGAGATCGTGGAATGACCGGGGCCGACCTTCACGAGATCGAACCGTTCCGCTTCATCAAGGCCGCCCGCCGCCTGTTCCGGCCCGCTACCGAACGGCTTTCGGCGACCGTCCTGAGCCCCGATGCCGCCGAGGATGTGAAAACCGAGGCGCTGCTCGCACTCGGCAAGATCGGCGACCCGGCCGTTCTCGACGTCATGCGCAACGCCCTCGACGGCTGGCCCGATCGGATCGAGCCGATCACCGCCCTCGGCTTCCTGCGCGACAGCACGCCGGTTCAGCGTCTCCTCGAGCTTCTCGACGATCCCGAGCACCCCTTCAAGGAGGAGATCGTCCGCGTGCTCGGCGTGATCGGCGACCCGATGGCCGGCAAGAAACTGATGGAGCTCCTTCGCGACGAAGACCGCATGGTCCGCTACGAGGCCGCCTGGGCGCTGTACCGCATCGGCGGCCGCGACGTGGCGCAGAGCCTTTGCAGGCTGCTTGCCGACCCCGACGAGTGGATCGTCATCAACGTCCTCGAAATCCTGTCGCGGCTCAAGGAGGCCGATGCGATCCCCGCCCTGGTCGGCCAGTTCGAGATCGCCCGCGATCCGCGCCTGAAGGCCATCATGATCTCGTCCCTCGCCACGTTCGCCGAGCCGCAGTTGCTCCACATCTTCGAGAAAGGCCTCGAGTCGTTCGATCCGCGCATCCAGGCCAATGCGGTCGAGGCCATCGCCATGCTGAAGATTCCGGCTCTCGAGATGCGCCGCAAGCTGAAGAAGTTCTTTTCACATCCGAACAACCGCGTTCGCGCCAACGTCTGCATCGCGCTCGCGAAGGCCGACGAGACGAAGGTGGTCGAGGAGGTCGACGCGATGCTCGCGAGTACCGACATCCCGACGAGGCGCTCGGCGGCCTACGTGCTGTCGAGGGTTCAGATCAAGGGCCGCGACGCCCTGATCGACCGCCTGCTTGCCGACGAGGCCTACGTCGTTCGCAAGATGGCCCTGAAGGCGGTGCTGGCGCTCGAGACCGAGGTCGGCCAGAGCCGCATCGTTCCCCTGCTTCGCGACCCGAACCAGTGGGTCCGGCGCGAGGCCGTCGACTGCGCGCGCAAGGTGCCCGGCTTCCCGGTCCAGCAGGTGCTCGACGCGTTCAAGGATGAAGCCGCGTCACCGGTCTGGGAAAGCATGCTCGCCTTCTTCGTCGAGCGGCATGCGAATGCGTGCGTCCCGCTGATCATGCAGAAGATCAAATCCGAGCCGGAAGAGGGCCTGCCGCGCCTGATCTCCGCTCTCGGCCATCTCGATGCGCGCGAGGCCATCGCCGAGGCCAAACGGTTCGTCGGCGCCGTGAGCGAAGAGAACATGCGCGAATTCTACATCGCCCTGCTTCTTCACGGCGATTTGTCCGTCTTCGCCGAACTGGCGTCGTTGCTGGGTGAAAAGACGAGAGACGACGAGCTTCTTCCCCTCATCCGTGTCTCGGGTGAGGTCGGGGCATTCATCAAGTCCGTCGACGAGTATTCGATGCGCCTCCGCGAAGCGCTTGCCATCGAAGTCTCGAAAGACATGGAAGGCGTCGCCGGACTCGGCATGCCCCCCGGCGCCCCTCAGAATATACCGATAAGTATAGATTCCATCGCGCAGGGAATCGCCCTCATCGAGAGCGGGCGGCTCGACGATGCGCTGGCGTTTTTCGAGCGGTTCGCCGCCGCCTTCCCGCGCCACCCCGACGCCCTCTACAACCTCGCGCAGGTGCATTTCAAACGGAACGAGCCCGACAAGGCACTTCCCTGCCTGACGTCACTCATAGAAACGTCGCCGACGCACGTCGCCGGGGCCCTGATGCTCGGGCAGCTGTTTTTCCGGAAGAAGCAGTGGACGCCCCTTCTCGAACTCTACGAGCGCATCCGCAAGCACGTTCCCGCCGACGATCGGAAAACGCTTGGTCAGGTTCACGGCGCGCTCGGGCTGGCCTACTTCCATCTGAAGAAATACCAGAAGGCGATCGAGTCGCTGAACCTCGCGATCCGCGAGAACGCCCGCGACCTGTCGTCATGCTACCACCTCGCTCTCTCCTATTACGCGGTCAGGGAACATGCCTCGGCGCTCAAACTGCTGAAGGAACTGAAGAAAAGTCTTCCTGCCGACAGCCGGGTGTTTCGCAACGTCGAGGAGCTTCTGCAGAAACTCGAAGATTGAGCGGAAGGACCGTGTACGTTTCGTCGCTTCCTGCCGATAGGGGTGAACGACTGATCCGACATTCGACCGAGAGAGGTCTCTGGAATGGAAACGTTACACAGGATTCTGAACGAGGTCGCCGCGCGCAAAGCCTCCGATCTTCATATCTTCCCCGGTGAGAACCCGTTCATCCGGGTGAACGGGGTTCTGGAGAAGATCGTCGGCACCGAGTTTTCCGAAGATGATGTGAAGAAGATCATCCTCGCGACCAGCTCTCCGCGTGCCCGCGAAATTCTCGGAAAACAGCGCCAGGTGAACTATGCCTGGGAACGCGGTACCGAGGGCAGATACCGTTTTTCCGTCTTCTTCGACCGCGGCAAATTCGGGCTCGCCATCCGCGTTCTTCCCCTGAACCCGCCGAAGTTTGCGGAACTAGGACTGCCCGATCCGATCAAGAAGACGCTTGCGAAGACGTCCGGCCTCATCATCGTCGGAAGCCCCTCTGGACACGGAAAGACGACGACGATCGCTTCGCTGCTCGATTTCATCAACACGCATTTCGAGAAAAACATCATCACCGTTGAGAATCCGGTTGAGATCAAGTTCAAAGATGACCGGTCCACGTTCATCCAGCGGGCGATCCCGCTCGATGTGACGAACTTCTACAGCGGCTTGTCCGCCGCATACAGGCTCGATCCCGACGTCGTGGTCACCGATTCGCTGAACTACATCGACGCGCTCGACGAAGCCCTGTTCCTGTGTGAGTCCGGCTGCATGGTCATCGGTGCGACGGACGGCGGAAGCTGCTCGCAAATCCTCGAGCGGATCATCTATTCCCGGCCCGCGGCGGAGCGGGATGCGCTCAAGGGAAAACTGGCGACGCACGTGTCGATGGTCATTGGTCAGAAGCTCATTCCGAAGTTCGAAAACCAGGGGAGGACCGCGGCCTTCGACATCCTTGTGAACACGCCGCAGGTGAAGACCCTGATCAGAAACGAGAATCTCGTCATGCTCCGGACGCTCCAGGAACAGGACCACGCTTCCGGCATGCAAACGTTCGACCGCCACCTGGCCTCGATGGTCCAGAAAAACCTGATAACGCCCCAAACGGCGATCGCCTATGCAGACGATCCGCACGAGATGACGGGCCGGTTCACGCGGAAGTGAGGGTGTTATGGAACTGAAACAGCTGATGACGACGGTCATGGACCAGGGCGGAACCGAAATCCACCTGAAGGTTGGCTCTCCTCCTCTCTTCAGGCAGAACAAGTTTCTCCGCAAACTCTCGATGCCCGCCGTGCAGATCGCGGATATCAACGGCATCGTGAAGGAATGCCTGACGCCCGCCGATCAGACGAAGTTCTCCCACCAACGATCGTTCGAAGGAAACTTCTTCGGCAACCCCCCCTGCAACTTTCGACTGATCCTCTTCCAGGCCCAGTCGGAAACGATGGCGATCGTCAAGCTCATCCGGAAAGCCGTTCCGAGCTTCGCGGACATCGGCATTCCGGCGGCTCTCGAGCCGTTGACGCAGGCGAAAGCCGGGCTGTTCATCTTCGCCGGGCCATGTCGCTCCGGGATCTCGACCTCGCTTGGGGCGTTCGTCGAGAGGATCAACCAGACCCGGCCTGCGCATATCCTGCTGATCGAGGACCCGATCGAGTTTTCGTTCGAGTCGAAGAAGGCCCGCATCACCCAGCGCCAGTATGGCAAGGATCTTCATTCGATCGAATCCGGGCTTACCTTCGCCAAGCGCATGGACGTGGATGCCCTCGTCATTGGCGATATCAAACGCGAACTGCCCTACCGCGGCATATTCGACTACCTCGCGGGTGGCCATCTGGCCATTCTCTCGATGCAGACGCTCGGCGTCCAGAACACGCTCGAAAAAATCCTGTTCGCGTTTCCGGAAACCGATCGGCCCTACATCGGCAACGTTCTTGCCAACTGCCTGCTCGGTGTCTGTTCCCAGGCACTTCTCCTGCACCCCGGCCAGAAACAGCTCAAGCCCATTCACGAACTGCTCGTGTCGAACTCAACCATCAGCGGCATCCTCCAGAAGGGGCGCGTCAATCAGATCGAGCCGAATATGCGAAGTGCCGGAGAAGGCAGCACCACCTTCGAGCAGAGCGCCGGCACCCTCATCCGGGACGGCATGCCCAAGGATGTCATCGAGGCGTTCATGGCGATGTACCGAGGGGTGAAAAGCACATGAGAAGCGTGCGTGCGGATCGGGCCCGCGGGTTCACGCTCATCGAGATGAGCGTGGTTGTCGCCATCATAGGCATTCTGTATTTCACGGTGGCGCCCATGTATGGCTCGACGATCCTGAAAACTCGCGAGACCGCGCTGAAAGAGGACCTGCACGTCATGCGCAAGGTGCTCGACCAGTATTATCGCGATCGTGGCGCCTGGCCTGACGGTCTCGATGCCCTCGTTCGGGACGGATATCTTCGCTCGGTTCCCGCCGATCCGATCACGGGGAAAGCAGATTCGTGGAAAACGGTTCCATCCGAAGACGGGCTCGCGGATGTCTTCGACGTTCGCTCGGGCGCGGCGGGCGAGTCGAGTGACGGGACGGCCTATGCCTCGTGGTGACCATGAGGGGAAGTGCGAACGGCGTGGTGTCGCCCTGCTGTCGCTGACCGTCGTTCTTCTCATGCTGGGGTTTTCCCTGTCGATCATCCTGCCGCGGGCGAACAACGAGGCCCGGCGGGCGAAAGAAGACGAGCTACGATTCGTTCTCGGGGAGTTTCGTCGTGCCGTGGAAAAATTCGCGGCGCGGAACGGACGCCAGCCGCTCACCCTGGATGAACTGTGCCGTGACGGGGATGGGAGAAGATTCCTGCGGCGTATCTACAGGGACCCCATGACGGGAAAAGCCGACTGGACGGTGTTGAACCGCGACGGCGCGTTCGAAGTGCACTCGTCGAGCCGGAAGGTGTCGGTGGGCGGGATCCCCTATGAACGATTCAAATAATTCGTGAAATATAAAAACAGGGCACCAAAATGGTGCCCTGTTTTTATAAAGGTGCTTATTTACCCTTGTTGACCTGGTCCTTCAGCTCTTTGCCGGGGACGAACTTGGCAACGCGCTTGGCCGGGATGTTGATGGCCTTCTTGGTCTTGGGGTTGACACCCTTGCGAGCCGCGCGCTTCACGGTCACGAACGAACCGAAGCCGACCAGCTGAACCTTGTCACCCTTCTTCAGGGTGTCTTTAACGGAATCAACAAAAGCCTTCAGGACGGCTTCGGATTCGACGTTGGTGATGGCGGCCTTCTTAGCGACGGTCTTCAAGAGATCCTGCTTGTTCACGGGGGAACCTCCTCGATCAGAATGATGTGATGGTGCTATTCTTGTAACATATTTTTTACGGTATGCGCAAGGGGTACGGCGAAAAAAAATGAGGAAAATTCACCTTTTGCTCGTCATGATGCCCGCGCAGCCGCTTTGGGAGCAGGTTCCCGGCGCAGGAGCGCTTTCGCGAAGGCAAGGCCTTCGGCGCCCGTTCGGCCGAGCATGCGGGCAATCTCGGCTTCTCGCTCGGTTTTGCGTACCTCTCCGATCCTGACGACGGTCTCTCCGCCGACCACGTGCTTGGTGACCGTGAAGTGGCGGTCTGCCTCCTTGGCGATCTGGTGCAGATGCGTCACCAACACCACCTGCTTTTTCCGGGAAAGCCGTTCGAGGCTTTCAGCGACCGCTTCGGCCGTCGTGCCGCCGATGCCGGCGTCGATCTCGTCGAACAGGAGCGTCGGCAACTCGTCTCCCTCGGCAAGGACCTGCTTGAGCGCGAGCGCGACCCGGGACAGCTCGCCCCCCGAGGCGATCTTGCGGAGGGGGCCGCCGGGAGCGCCGGGATTGAGCGCGACGAGAAATTCGATGCTCTCCTGCCCTGCCGGGCCGATCGGAACGAGCTTCATCTCGATTGTAAAGCGAGCGGCATTGAATCCAAGTTGTTCCATGACCGTGGAGACCTGCTTTTCGAGACGCGCGGCGATCGTCTTTCGAGCCTTCGTCACATCGTCGGCGGTCTTCTTCAGACGGGTCGCGGCTTCAGCGAGGGCCA
>JAGOCE010000276.1 GCA_017998915.1 Candidatus Ozemibacteraceae bacterium | reverse complement strand
TTTACCGTCGGAATCGGCCTCATCGGCCTGTGGGCGCTCGTCGCCGCCTATCGGAAAACCGAGCAGAGCCTCCTTCTCTCGAAAACGCTCCAGAGCCTCGCGGCCATCGGAACCGTCATGCTCCTCCTGACCTATCTTCCGATCGCCGGGCATCTGTGCAAACCGTTGCTGCTGCCCCATTCCGAGGAAAACGCGGATGCGATCCTGGTTCTGGCCTCGGGGGTGTCGAAGCAGGGCGAGTATACGTATGCCGGGCTCCAGCGGGTCCTGCACGGCGCCGAGCTGCTGCGGGCCGGGCGGGCGCCGCTTCTCGTCTTCAGCACGGGCGATCCGCTTCCGCACCGGCCGTTTCCAGAATCCGCCTGGGTCGCCTCGTTCGCCCACTTTCTCAATCTGCCGGGAGGGTCTTACGAAATCCTGACCGGCGGCATCACGACGACGCGCACCGAGTCACGAAAAGTCGCTCAGGTTCTCCTTCCACGCGGCATCCGGCGTCTGCTGCTGGTCACGAACGGCCCTCACATCAGTCGCGCCGCCGCCGTATTCTCCGCGGCAGGGTTTGAGGTGCTTCCGGCTCCCGTACAATCGGAAAAAACGATCGACAATGCCTGCGAGAGCTATTTCACTCTCTTTTCCTACGCCATGCACGAATGGATCGGATCGGCTTTGTACCGGCTCCGCGGCGACTTTTCCCGGCACTGAGTCGGCGGTCAGAAAAAAGTTTTCCCCGACCCCGCTTCCCGGATGACGTATGGGCAGATGCGCAAGCGCATCGATCACATACCGCCGAGGAGGAACCCATGATTTCGTTGAACAAGGTCGTCATCGCCGGCAATCTGACCCGCGATCCACAGTCCCGCCAGATTCGCGACGGCAGGACCCGGGTCGGGCTCTCCGTCGCCGTGAACCACGCGTTCAAGAACACCGACGGTCAGAGCAGCTCCGAGACCAGCTTCATCAACGTCTCCACCTGGAACACGACCGCCGACCGGTGTTTGAAGCATCTCAAAAAAGGCATGCCGGTGCTCGTCGAAGGCCGGCTCCGCGTGTCGAAGTTCGATGCCCGAGACGGCAAGCCGCAGTATTACACGGAAGTGGTCGCCGAATCGGTCACGTTCCTCTCCCGTCCCGATGACGTCGCCCTCCTGGCCGGTGATGCCGCACCGGAGGGAACCCATGCAGCCGGAGAACCGCTCTCGGAAGAGCAGCCCACGTCTCCGTTCTGATCGTTGGTGACCACCGCGGCGCACGGGTGTATCATGATCCCGATTCCATGCGAAAGACGCAACCACACATCCACCCTTCTTCGCGCCGCGGTGCCGTCCCGACGTATCTTCTGGCAATCGTCCTCGCAACGCTGACCCTGGTTTCGATCTCGGTCGGTCATCATCGTTCCGATCTTCGGTCGGTCGAAACGCTGAACCGCCGCCAGGATGAAAAGGCCCGGCAGGCGCTCGATGCCATGGCCCTTCAGTGGCGTCTCCGCGACCAGTGTTCGCTCCATGCAGCCCAGCTGCTGGCGCGCCTGGAGGACCTCGAAACCGCGCGGGGAAGGAATATCTCCTGGTCGGCTCTCTCCGCGGACATCCGGCGACGACTTCCCGGCACCCGTGTTTGGATGTTCGAGTATTCCAACACCGCCATGGATGCCCCGCCGCGCGTCGCCGATGCACCGGCGGGGGGAGGCATCGGTCGTCAGGCGATGGCGCAGACGTTCCATCACCTCGTCACCCGTCACGATGGGAAACGCCGTTCAGAAGTCGATGAACGCCGCATGACAAAGCTTCTGGCGACCCTGTTCGGAAGCGGCATGGAAGCGACGCCGCTGGCCCAGAGCCTTCGGGGGACTCCCGTCAGGGTCTTCGCCGAGCGGGCCCAGCAGTATCTCGTCTGGGACATGATCACGGACGGCCCCCGGCCGCTCGCCGGCTTCATCCTGCTCGTGCCGGACAACATCCGCTCCGCGGTCACGGCAATGAGCCTTTCTGCGATCGCGGTTCGCGACCATGAGGTGAAGTGGAACGGTTTCATCCGGTGCCATCCTTCGCGCATCGGGGATCTCATGCCTCAATGCATCAGATCGTCTCGTTCGTTCGCGGCCTGGCGGGCGAGATACCGCGCCATCCCGTTCCGCGAACGCGAGCGGACATTTCCGCCATGGGGGGAGAGGATCGGGAACTATCGCATCTACACCCGGGTCATCCTGAACTCCTCGCATCTCGCCTTCGTGCTTCTCCCGGCCGGAACCGCACCGGGAATGCCGTTCCACCTCGTCGCAGCCTGCTCCATCTTCGGCCTCGGCTGTCTGCTGCTGCTCACACGAGGGCTTCTGCTGGGCGCCTGGCCCGTTGTCCCGCTTTCATGGCGTTTCGCCGGCCTGTATGCCCTCGCCTGCGCCCTCCCGCTATCCCTTGCCCTCCAGACATTTTCCGGATACGTCGACGAACGCCGGGAAGCCTTGATGCAAAGCCTCGAACGGCGGCTGTCTTCAACGCTGTCGGCCATCGACCAGACGAAAGGCCAGCTTCAGAGCAGGTATCTCGCGACCTTCATGCGCATTCTCGAAACCCAGGCATGGAAAGACGCGGTCAGACGGCACGGCGTGCGGGCCCCAGGCCTTACGGAACACATTCTCACGGAGTTTTCACACGCCTCCCCCTCGCTTCCCCTTTCCGCCCTGTTCCTCTTCGACATGCATGGAAACGAACTCGCGACCGGAGGCAGCATCCTGACGCCGGAACAGTATGAAGGACTACACAAATACTATAGAATATATTTCATCAACACTCTCCGGAACCGGTATGAGATGACGTATCAACGGCCTCCCCCCGGCGACAATCCCCTCTCTGCCCGCGACAACATTTTTTGGGAAGCCTTCTTCCAGATTTCCTACTCGAACATCACGCAGGTCACCGAGATGCGTCGCGGCATTCCCGAGTTTTTCAAGGCCGGCAGTCATTGGCTGGTCAAGCTTCACGACTTCATCCAGACCGAGACGGGAGAGGCGATCGCCTTCCTGATCGCCTGGCACGACCAGTTTCTCGACAAGGAAGCCATCCGGAGCGCGCTTGCCGACTACGCCCGGACGAACCCCGAGGGCGTCTTTCTGGCGTTCCGGAAGGAGCGCGACCGTCTCGTTCCCATGCTCCCCGCGTCGATCCTGCACCGGCGGCTTCTCGAACGCCCGGCCAACGCCGCCATGGCGCGCGGCGGCGCGTTCACCACGCATGTCACCGCGCCGGACGAATGGTTCGTCCTGGCCCGGCCGTCTCTGGTCATGCGCGACGTCTGGCTCGCGGCGGCTCTTCCCCTGAAGCCGGAACTGGCGGCCTTCGAGGCGCGTCGGAAACGTCTCGCCTGGTTTCTCCTGCTCAGCCTCACGATGGTCATTCTGCTGGGGGCGATCACGGCCCGGCACGTCGTCCCCTCGATCATCTCGGTGAAAAACGGTCTTACGGCCGTCACCGGGGGCGATCTCGACATCCGGGTGGAACTCGACCGATCCGACGAACTCGGGGTCCTGACGAGGGCATTCGACGAGATGACGGACGGGCTTCGGCAGCGCCAGCGGCTCTCGACGTTCGTATCCGGAACGGCACTTCAGGCGCTCTCCGATGGCACGACATCGAAACCACGCCGGGGTCCGGGCATCGTCCTGGTATCCGATATCCGCTCGTTCACGACGCTCTGTGAAAACCAGCCTGCCCCGACGATTACCGGCATGCTCAACAAGCATTTCGACTTGATGGCCGGCATCATCCATGGTCATGGGGGACGTATCGACAGATTCATCGGAGACGCGATCCAGGCGGTCTTCGAACCCCGCCTGCCGGGCGACGAGGGGCTCGAAACACGCGCGGTCACGGCCGGCCTTGCGATGCTGGACGCCATGGGGGCGATCAATGAAGAGCGCAGCTCTCAGGGGTTGTTTCCCTATGCCATCGGCGTCGGGCTGAGCGGCGGTGATCTGCTGTTCGGCGGCATCGGTGATCCGGCGTTCCGCTTCGAGATCACGGTGCTCGGCGAATCCGTGGCCGAGGCTACGGGGCTTGAAACACTCTCCAAAGCCGCCCCGGGCATTCCGCTCGTGATGACGCCGGAGATCGCTGAGGCCGGGGGTGCCCTCACGGCTTCCACGGTTCCCCTCGCAGGCCATGAGAAGCGCGCCTTCGTCTTTCGGGCGGATGTCACGCCGGGCGAGCTTCTCCGGCGGGAGCAACCGGAAGGAGGCAGGGCATGAACGTGTTTTCGAGGCGTCTGCTCTTCTTCGTGGGCGCCACCCTCTTCCTTCTTCCGGCCTGGCTGATTCACACGACCCTTTCCGAAAGTGCGGCGTTCGAGCAGGCCCGGCTTCGCCAGACGACGGTGGAACTGCTCGACACGGCCCTCCACCTCGTCAGGCACCAGGACCTGGGCCGTCTTCTGCTCGTCGATCGGCTGGAGGAAGCGACGCAGCATTTCGCGGAAGAGATCGCGGGATCGCCGGATGCGAACATCGCCTCCGGCTTACAAGAGATCACGAGACGCCTCGGGCAGTCAGCATCGCGCCCGATTCTCACGATGAGCATTCTCAGCCATCCCTCGCGTATCGAGATCCAAGGCGACCACACCCCGGAAGAACGGGACTTTTTTACCCGGTTCCTCGATATGCATCTTCAGATGCTGTTTCAGGAGCCGGCCGCAAGCGATACGCTCCTTCTCTCCAAGCTCGTTCCCAAGTTTCTCGGCTCGGTTCAGAGCATCAGCTACTTCAACGAGGAGAAACGGGGAATCGCCGTGCCGGTCGTGTTCCGGCACAGGGATGCGCTTCTCTTCTGGATGCCCCTCGTCGACAAGCGGAAAGCCGCCGACCTGCTCCGTTCACCGACACCGGATTCCCTGTTCGACCCGGACGCTTCGACGATCAGGGAGCACATCCGCCGCCAGATGATTTTCGGCGCAATCCTCTTCGTCATGCCGCCCGCCGCCACGGGAAAACTCAGCATCGAATCGACGATCCGCCGGTACGCCGGCCAGGGGATCCGCCTCGCGTTCGTTTCCGAAGACCGGAGCAGTATCACGGCACACGCCTCCTGGCGAAGGCCGCCCCTCAACGCCTGCCTGGATGGCGCTTCGTCGCCGCAGGGCTGGGTCGTCAGCCGTGGAACGGCGTTCGTCGGCCGGCGTCACACCGTTCTCGCCGCCATGAAACTGCCTGCCGGAACGCCAGGCCAGGGCAACGGCACCATCCTGATAAGGACGTTCTGCTGGGCGGCATCCGTCATGGCCATTCTGACATGGTTTTCAACGCTGTTCCGCGGAGGCGGACTCTCCCTCAGCCTGGGCCGCCAGCTTTCCGCCGGTTTTCTCCTGGCAGCCCTGTTTCCGCTCACGACGATGTTCCTCGTCATCGAGCCGTATGCAGACGAGCGTCACGAGGTCCGCGTCCAGGAGATCCGGACGGACCTGCGGAACACCATCAACCTGCTCGAACTGCAGGCCCTTGCACACCGGCCGCGCATCTGGCACCTGCTCTCGCGGCTGTTCGGAAGCAGGACGTTTCTCGAAGCCGCCAGGCGGGATGCCGTCGACGACGATCCTGCCGCCAGAGCGAAGCTCGAACGGCGTCTGAAAAATATTTTTCTCTATTTATATACCGAACCGCTCGATCTTTCCCTGCGCAAGGTCATTCTCGCCGGCATGGGCAGCTA
>JAGOCE010000275.1 GCA_017998915.1 Candidatus Ozemibacteraceae bacterium | reverse complement strand
GAAGCTGCGCGACGGCCGCGAGGCTTCGCTCACGATCGGTGGCGCCGTCAGCCCCGCCGGCGGCAACTTCGAAGAGCCGGTCACGCAGGGCACCCTCAAGGTCGTCGGCTCGTTCCTCGGCCTGTCGTACGCCCGTTCCTACGCGCGCCGCTACCCCGCGATCGACCCGCTCGAATCCTGGTCGAAATATCACGGCATCATCGATGAGAAGAAGGTCGCCTGGGCCCGCTCGTTCCTGCGTCGCGGCCGCTCCGTCTTCGAGATGATGCAGGTCGTCGGCGAGGAAGGCACCTCGATGGACGATTACGTCGTCTACCTCAAGGGCGAGTTCCTCGACTCGGTGTATCTGCAGCAGAACTCGTTCGACGATGTCGACGCCGCCTGCCCGCCCGAGCGCCAGAAAGACCTGTTCGGCCGCGTCTGCGGCGTGCTCGAACACGAGTTCACCTTCGCCGACAAGGACGGGGCCCGCGACACGTTCTTCACGCTCACCGAGCAGTTCCGCAACTGGAACTACGCGAAGGTCGGCACGGATGCCATGAAGGATGCCGAAACGAAGATCGCATCCTGTCTGCAGGCCGACAAGGAGACCGCCCATGCGTAAATACTACACCCGCATCGACCGCATCGCCGGAAACGTCGCCATGCTCAAGGCGACCAACGTCGGTTTCGAGGAGCTCGCAGTCATCGAGGGCCGCGTTGGCCGTTCGCTCGCCCAGGTCATCAAGGTGTCGGGCGAGGACGTCTCGCTCCAGGTCTTCTCGGGAACCCGCGGCCTGTCGACCGGCGACCGCGTGAGTTTTCTCGGCTCGGCGATGCGCTTCAGCTTCTCCGAAGATCTGTTCGGCCGCATCTTCACGGGCGGCGGTGAGCCGCGTGACGGTCGCAGCACCCTCACCGAGAACCTGATCGAGGTCGGCGGCCCGGCCGTCAACCCGGCCGTGCGCCTCATGCCCAGCCGCATGATCGCCACGAACATCCCGATGATCGACGTGTTCAACACCCTCGTCGAGGGCCAGAAACTGCCGATCTTCTCGATTCCCGGCGAGCCCTACAACGAGCTGCTCGCGCGCATCGCCCTCCAGGCCGAGGCCGACGTCATCGTGCTCGGCGGCATGGGCCTCAAATACGACGAATACCTCTTCTTCAAGCAGCGGCTCGAAGAGGGCGGCGCGCTGTCGCGCACCATCATGTTCGTCCACACCGCGTCCGACCCGGTCGTCGAGTGCATGCTCACCCCCGACATCGCCCTCACCGTGGCCGAACGGTTCGCCGTGCAAGGAAAGCGCGTGCTGGTGCTGCTGACCGACATGACCAACTTCGCCAACTCGCTCAAGGAGATCGCGATCACGATGGAGCAGATCCCGTCGAACCGCGGCTATCCGGGCGATCTGTATTCCCAGCTGGCGTCGCGGTACGAGAAGGCCGTCGTGTTCGACAACGGCGGATCGCTCACGACAATGGCCGTCACCACGATGCCGGGCGACGACGTCACGCACCCGGTTCCGGATAACACTGGCTATATTACCGAGGGCCAGTTCTACCTGAAGGGCGGCTGGATCGAGCCCTTCGGCTCGCTTTCCCGCCTCAAACAGCTCGTCAACGGCCGCACCCGCGACGACCACCGCGCGATCATGGACGGCTGCATCCAGCTCTACTCGAAGTGCCGCGAAACCCGCGAGAAGCGCGCCATGGGCTTCGAAATGTCACCCTGGGATCTGAAACTGATCCGGTACGGCGAGCAGTTCGAGCAGCGAATGATGGACCTGTCGGTCAACAACACTCTCACCGTCGCCCTTGACCGGTGCTGGGAACTCCTGGCCGAGGTGTTCGAACCGCGCGAGACCGGCATCCGGTCGGCACTGTGCGAGAAATACTGGCCGAAGAAGGCGGGCGCCGTCGTCGAGACCGCCGCCGCCCAGTAACGTCGGAGACCGCCACAGATGGCTGAAAAGATCAAGAAGACCCGTCCGGAACTGCTGAAGCAGAGACGATCGCTGGCCCTGTTCCAGCGGTTTCTGCCGACGCTCCTGCTCAAGAAGCAGCAGATCCAGATGGAGATTCTGAAGGTGCGCACGCAGCGCACGCGCATTCGCGACGAGATCGACCGCATGGTCCGCCAGATCGAGCCATGGCTCACCCTCTTCAGCGAGGATCTGCCCGGCCGTGTGACAGACCTGGTGCGCGTGAAGAGACTCGAGCGCGGCGAGATGAACGTCGCGGGCATCCGCCTGCCTGTTTTGCGGCAGGTCGAGTATGAGATCGCCCCATACAGCCGGCTCGTGATGGCGGCCTGGGTCGACGCCGGCGTCGAGTTCGTGAAGAACCTGCTCCAGGAGCGGGAGCGGCTCAGAATCCTCGTCGAGCAGGAGCGGCTGCTTCAGTCCGAACTGCGCAAGGTCACGCAGCGGGTGAACCTCTTCGAAAAGGTGATGATTCCGCGCGCGAAGGAAAACATTCGCACGATCCGGATCAACCTCGCCGAAGAACAGACGGCAGGCGTTGGCCGTTCCAAGATCGCCAAGGGAAAATCCGCCGGCGGGGAGGAGGGCGCATGATCCAGGAAATGCGTCGCGTGTATATCGCGGCCCGCCAGGGTGACCGGCAGGCCGTGCTTGCGGCCTTGTACGCCGCCGGGGTCGTGCATGTCGAGCCGGCCCGCCCCGACGTGGTGAAGCCGTCTGCCGGCCTGGCGCATGACCTGGCGCGCGGCGAGAAAGCCCTCCAGGCGATCGACGCCGTCGAACCGGCCGTCGACGCCGTCGCGGCCCCCCCGGGAACCCCGGCCCGGCTGATCGACGAGGTGCATGCGCAGCTCGTCCTGATCGAACGCCTCCACACGGACCGTCAGGAACTCAAACGCGAACTCGCCCAGGTGAAGCCCTGGGGCCGCATCAGCCAGACGGACCTGGAAAAACTCGCGGCGGCGGGCCTTACCGTCCGTTTCTGCATCTGCCCCCCGGCGTATATCGCTGATTCTATAACTTCTGATATTATACAAGGGATCAGCGTCGCGGACGGCGCCCTGGCGATTCTTGCCGTGAGCCGCGGTTCCGTTGAGGTCAGACCGCCTGCGCAGGTCGTTCCCGTCCCGTCGCGAGACGCCCCGGAGATCGAGGCGGCGCTCGCCACCCTCAAGGAGGAGGAACGGCGCCTGTCCGGCCAACTCCGCGAGCTCGCGATGCGGCGCGAGGACGTGCGGAGCTATCTTTCCGAGCTGAAGGAACGCATTTCATTCCAGAACGTCGAAGCCGGGCTTGCCGAAGAAGGCCCTGTCTTCATCATGCAGGGCTGGGTGCCGGAAAACCGTGTCGAGGCGCTTCATACGGCGCTCGAGGGAACCCGGCTCCCCGTCGGTGTCGTGACGCAGGCTCCGGCTGATGATGAGGCTCCGCCGACGGCGTTCTCGAATTCGCCCTGGGTGAGGCCCGTCGAGTGCCTGTTTTCCCTGCTCGGCGTCACGCCGGGATATCGCGAGGCCGACATCAGTCCGGCGTTCCTGCCGTTCCTCACGATCTTCACCGCCATGCTCGTCGCGGATGCCGGATACGGCATCGTGGCATTCGTCGCCCTGCTGGCGGCGCGGAGGCCGCTGATCTCGCGGGGCGTGCCGGAGCAGGTGCTGACGCTGTTCACGATCCTGTTCGCGGGCGTCGCGGGGTGGGGTGTGTTGACGAACGCCTGGTTCGGGGCGCCGCTGATGAGCAAGGCGCTGATCCTGACCGGGGACCAGCAGAAGGATGAGCTGTTCCTGAAACAGCTGTGTTTCCTGATTGGCGCCGTTCACCTGACGGTTGCGCATGTCTGGAAGATCCGGCGTGCCGTGATCGGCCTCACGACGATCGCCGAAGCCGGGTGGGTGCTGTTCATCTGGGCGATGTGGGCGCTGGTCGAGGTGCTCGTGAATGGGAGCCCTGCGCCGTTCTGGATGCTGCCGCTGTTCGGTGTTTCTTTGTTCATGATCGTCCTGTTCACGGACTTCTCGTGGAACCTGTTCGCGGCGATTGGCAAGGGGCTTGGCGCCGTCGCACTCAACGCGGCGGGCTTCCTCGGAGATATCATCAGCTATATTCGCCTCTGGGCCGTCGGGCTGGCCGGAGGCGTGCTGGCGGCGAGCTTCAACGAGATGGTGCGGCCGCTTCCCCTGCTGCTCGTGGTGGTCATCCTGATTGCCGCGCATCTGCTGAACTTCGCCCTGGGCCTTGTCGCGATCTTCGCGCACGGGGTGCGGCTGAACCTTCTCGAGTTCTCGAATCATCTCGGTATGGAATGGACGGGCCGCGGATACGACCCGTTCGGCAAAAAGTAAGGAGCTGAAACCATGATTGAACTGCTTGGCAAGTTTGCGTGTGGTCTCGTTCTCGGTCTTGGCGGCATCGGAAGCTGTCTCGGCATCGTCGCTGCCGGCACGGCGGCCGCCGGCGCCTGGGCAAGCGAAGGAAAAGCGGGCAAGAACCTGTCGTTCCAATACATCATCATGGTTGCGGCGCCCATCAGCCAGACGCTCTACGCGATGATCGTCATGCTGACCATGATCAAGGTTGCGGGCAATCCCGAAAATGCCCTGCTGTGCCTCGGCGTCGCCCTCGGAACGGGCATCATCGAACTCTTCTCGGCCTGGTATCAGGGCCTCATCGGCGCCGCGGGCATCCGCGCGATGGTCGAGAACGGCGGCAAGGGATTCGGCCTGCTGATCATCGCCCTCGGCATCATCGAAACCGTCGGCATCTTCGGCATGGTGTTCGGCCTCCAGATCCTCAACTCGGATCTCGCCAAGGCCGCCATCACGGCCGGTGCCGCGGCAACAGGCGCCCAGTAAACCTCTTTTCGGCGCAGCCGTTTTGGCTTCGCTCGATCAGATGCCGGGTTTTCCGCAGAGACGGAAAACCCGGCATCATCGTTTTGGGTCGTGAAAGAAATCGTTGTCATGATTGCATGAGATCGCATAGAGTAGTGAAAATAATCGGACTGCTCTTTCGGCTGATAGCATGTCGGCCGATCGGACACATTACCGCTCAGAGGATGACATGTATGACCGCCCTCTCTCCCTGGAAATATAGAGTATATAATATTATATCTTTCTTCCTCGTGATTTTCATACACCAGGCATGCATCGCGGAAGCGAAGTCCGGGGAAGGGTTGGTGCTGATGAGCGGCGACCTTTCCCACCGGTTCATGGTGAAGACCGTGACCGAACCCAATGCCGGATCCGGCAAGGAAAAACACTGCTTCGCCTCCAAGGCCCAGGTGAACATCTTCCGGAATGACGGAGACCGGGAATGGCGTGTGTCGCTCTCCACGCTTGACAGCAGTCATCTCGCTTCGTCGCTGAAGACGCTCGCCCGCGAAGGAACTCACATCCTGACCGTCCGGGACTTTCAGTTCGTGAATCTGTACGGTCGATGGTTGCTGCCGGGCGGCTCATCCGTGAGGGTCGGTCGGACGCAGGTGCCGTTTCTGAAGTTCAAGAGCGAGTTGCTGTGGGACAACGACATCTACTGGGATGGCCTCTGGTTTGAACACCCCGCGCGCGGACTCGGCAATAAGGCCGTTTGGCACGGCGGCGCCTTCGAGATCCACCGGGATCTACGGTTCAGAAGCGACCGGTTGTACGTCATGGGTGCGATGGGACAGCCGAACATCGGCCGGACGCAGTTCGAGTGGCGGATTGACCGGTTCCAGTATGGGAT
>JAGOCE010000274.1 GCA_017998915.1 Candidatus Ozemibacteraceae bacterium | reverse complement strand
GGGCTGGGTGCTGAACGGAACCGTGTATTCGCCCCGCTCGTCGGCCTTGTATTCCTGGCCCGAAAGCCAGATTGCGGCATCCGTCACCGGCCGGCGGGCCTCGTCGTAGACGGAAAAGACATGACCCGCAGCGCCGATGCGCTGGGTGAAGGCCAGACGCCCCTTCCGGATCAGCGCGCGGCTGCTCTTGCCGTTTCCGATCAGCTCGATGACGTAGACGCCCGGCTCGGTCAGCTGGGGGAACGCGAACGACTCGACGTGGCGCCGGATCTCGGGCTGCTGATAGGCGACGACCTTTTCCTCGTTCGGCACCAGGCCGTCCAGGTCGACGCCGGTTGTGAGCTCTTCACCCTTTTCGCGGTAATGCGTGAACGCATTGATGCGAAACACCTTGATGATCAGCGTCGGCACGTTCTTCACGGCGACGTTCAGCACGACGGGGTCGGCCGGATTCAGGACCTCTTTGTTCGTGGGCAGGAACTCGAGGTCCACCCGCTCTTTCAGGCCCTGCAGATCGGTCGCCTGGAGAAGGGCATACCAGCGTTCCTGGTTGGGCGCGCCTGCCAGGATCTTCGTTTCCGCGAAGATGCGCGTCAGCCAGCCGGACTCGACGTAGTCGCGGAACGTGCCGGGATCATCGGCGCCGGCCAGGATTTCCTGCAGATAGCTTCGCACCAGCGGTTCGTCGTCGCCGATCGCGGGCAGCTGCGTCCGGCCCGAAAAGTCGGCGTTGAGATTGACCTGGTAGCGGCGGTTCTCGTCCCGGTCCATCCAGCGGTCGTTCATGTAGGAGACGGGGCGGGGCAGCTTGAGATACGTGAGGAACAGCGCCTTGTTGCAGACGCCCTGCGACTGGTCGAGCTTGAGCAGGTGGTAGAGAATGCAGGCCTTCAGCGAGTTGTGAACGGGGGGAAGCGGCTCGGCGAATTTCCACAGCCGCGCAAGATAGGCTTCCTTCTCCTTCGGATCATACCGCCAGTCGATGTCGGCCGAGGGCTGCAGCTTCTCGATCATCGCATCGACGAACGTCGTCATGGTCAGCAGTTCCGGAGACAGCTTCGCGCACTCCTCGAGCTGCTCGCGCGTCAGCTTCGAATGGATCGTCAGCGAGCCGAACCCGCCGCTGTTCTCGTATTTCAGGTCTTCGACGACCATGCGGGCGAGGGCCGCGCCGCCGTCCGGACGGGTCATGCGGCTCAGAAGGTTCCGGCGCCGGTCGGGATCGAGGTTCGATTCGCGGAGGTAGTCGAGGGCTGCATCTTCACAACCGCTCAGGTCGCTGTACTGCGAAAATGCCCTGTCCTGGAAAGCGCTTCGGGAGATGAGATTCGCGTCAAGGTTCGTCGGGTATTTCGCCGTCTCCTTGAGAAGCTTCTTCTGGTGATTGAACCGGAGGTTCAGCTTGTCCGTCAGGTAGGCCAGCGACGCCTTCGGATCGGTGGGATACTTCAGCAGAGCCTGCCGGTTCAGGATCTCCTGCACCTGCGAGGTGTAGCTGCTTTTCTTGATCCACTGCGCCGCCAGCTCGTCGACTTTCTTGTATTCGCCCTGGTTCTGCAGATGCAGACATGTGTAGTAGTAATACTCGTCCGTGCCCGGAATCAGCTGCTGGAGCTGAACTGCCCGGTCATCCGCGAGGCTGAACTGCTCGTCGAAACCGATCTCGCCGGCCCGCACTCCGAGGGAACACAGGCAAAACACCGCCATGACAAGCCAGAGTTTCATATCCATCGAATCTTCCTCCCTATGCTCGGCATCAGACCGATGCCGTCGATCCCGAAATCTGTCACCCTCATGCATACCCGAAACACTCCCCGGGGGGCAAGCACAGATATGGAAACAATATAAAAATAGATATATATAATGATATACAAATAGTATGCGTAATAAAGATGTTGATTCCTGAACGACAACAAGCGAATTCCGCATTCCCGTTCGTGCTGAGCCTGTCGAAGCATCGAGGCGGATGGGGGGAGGTTCATGCTGCAAGACTCGAGAAAGAAAACCGCCTTCGCACGCAATGGGCGAAGGCGGTTGAGAAACGATCTCGGGGAGATCAGTTGCCGGCAGCGGGGCAGCCGCCACAGGACGAGCAGTCGCCGCACTCGGATGAGTCGCCGGCGGCGTCAGCGGCCGGCGCGGCCGCAGGGGCAGGGGAGGCGTCGGGAGAGACCACGGCCGGCGCTGCAGCGGCCGGCGCTGCGGAAGCCGGAGCCGCTTTCGGCGTGTCCTTGCCGATGCAGTCCTTGCAGAAGTAGTAGGTGATCGTGTCGCCGCGGACCAGGAAGAATTCGGGGTTCGAGGCCTTGCCGCACACCGGGCACTTGCCGTCTGGGTTCGTGACGGTCAGGACTACTTCCTTCGCATCCTTGATCTTCGCGATCGCCGCGGCCGGATCCTTCTTGAACGTGTCGATGCACGACGGGCAGCAGAAATGGTAGATCTTGTTCTCGTGGATGATCGCCACGTCAGTCAGGGCTTTCCCGCCCATGATCGGGCATTCGGCATATCGCACGTCGAGAAGTGCCGGGGCCGCGGACGCCGTCTCGGCAAAAACGCCGAGCGGTGCGACAAAAGTGACGAGAACGAGAATCAGGGCAAGAATCGATACCTGTTTCATGACAACCTCCTGTAACCGTTTCAGTGTCGGGAATTCCATCCCCATTCTCTCAAATTTGCAATTTCTTTGCCAGTCCCGATAGTAGAACAATAGCTATATATCCGTAGGGGCGGTTCGCGAGCCGCCCAAGCCAACGCACCGGGATGACAATACGTTCTCACCTCCGAGGCGCAGAGACGCAGAGGGTGGAAAGAACCCTGATACGAAAAACCGGAGGGAACCTTGCGGCTCCCCCCGGCTTTCAATGTGGCTGTATCAGCCGTTCTTCTTGGCGAACTCGTCCATCAGGTTCGCGAGCGCCTTGGCGCCCTCGATCGGCATGGCGTTGTAGACCGACGCGCGGCAGCCGCCGACACTGCGGTGGCCCTTCAGGCCGTCGAGCTTCAGCTTCTTGGCTTCGTCGAGGAACTTCGCCTCGAGCTCTTCGGTCTTGAGCCGAAACACGACGTTCATCTTCGAGCGGCAGTGAGCGGCGACCGGGCACTTGTAATAGCCGTTCGAGCGCTCGATCGCGTCATAAATGATCTTGGAGCGATCAGTGGCGAGCTTCTCGGCCGCAGTTAAACCGCCGATGCTCTTGAGCCATTCCATCGTGAGCTTGATGCCCCAGATACTGAACACGGGTGGGGTGTTGTAAAGCGAATTTTCCTTCGCATGCAGGCGGTAATCGAGATAGTTGATGATGCTCTCGGGGCAGCGCTGCAACAGGTCTTCGCGCATGATGACGATCGCGGCACCGGCCGGGCCGGCGTTCTTCTGTGCGCCGGCATAGATTACGCCGAACTTCTCGACCGGAACGGGCCTGCTCATGAAATCAGACGACATGTCGCAGAATATCGGCACGTTGCCGGTCTCGGGCCAGCCCTGCTGCCACTGCACGCCACCGATGGTCTCGTTGGAGGTCATGTGAAAATAGGCGGCCCCTTCGCTTGCCACGAGGGTTTTTGGATCGGGCAACGTCATGTAATTGTCGGCTTTGCCATCCCAAACGATATTGATCTTGCCGATTTTCTTTGCGTCATCTGCCGCCTTCTTCGCCCAGGCGCCGGTGTTGGTGAAATCAGCGGTCTTGCCGCCCCAAAGGAAGTTCATCGGCAACATACCGAACTGAAGGGTTGCGCCGCCGCCCAAAATCATGATCTTGTAGTTGTCCGGAACCTTCAACAGTTCCTTGATCAAAGCTATGCATTCAGTGTGAACCGCATCATAAATCTTGCCGCGGTGGCTCATTTCCACCAGCGACATGCCCGAACCCTTGAAGTCTACGAACTCGTCTCGAATTTTTTCGAGAACCGACACCGGAAGAATTGAAGGTCCGGCGCTGAAATTGAAGATGCGAGCCATGTCAAATTTGCTCCTTTGAAGATTGTTGTGAATCCGCTTCCCGATCCCGGGAAGCGGACGCGTTCCCTTGGTCGTTCGTTCAGTGCGTCTTTGAAAGCTCGTTGATGACGACCTCAACGACGTCCTGCCCAGCGCGACTCTGACCTTCCGCCGTTGAAGCGCCTAGGTGGGGAAGGGCTATCACGTTCTGGTGCTTGACCAGATCGAAGTTCGCGGTCGGCTCCTTTTCCCAGACGTCAATGCCGGCCGCCGCGACCGTACCGTTGTTGAGGGCTTCGAGCAGCGCCTTTTCGTCGACCGTGCCGCCGCGGGCGCAGTTGATCAGGAACACGCCCTTTTTGACTTTTGCGAACTCGGCCGCGCCCAGAGCAGGTCCGGCTTCCTTGGCGAACGGAATGTGCAAGCTGATGAAGTCGCTCTTGGCGAGCAGTTCATCTTTGGTGACCATGACGATCTCGGGAATGGGGGATTCCGTGGAGGAACGTCTGTATCCGATGACCTTCATCCCGAAAGCAACGGCGCGGGTAGCCACGGCCTGAGCGATCCGACCGGTGCCGATCAAACCGAGAGTCTTGCCATACAACTCGGCGCCTTCAAAGGATTTTTTGTCCCATTCCTGGCCCTTCATCGAAATGTTGGCACGGCCCATCTTGCGGGCGACCGACAGCATCAGTCCGAACGCCAGCTCGGCGACGGAAATGGTGGTGCAAGTGGGGGTGTTACGGACCGCGATTCCCTTCTCTTTCGCGGCGACCTGGTCGACGTTGTCGAGGCCGACGCCGGCGCGGGCAATGACCTTGAGGTTTTTACCGGCCTCGATGACCGGGCGGGTGACCTTGGTGGCCGACCGGATGATAATGGCGTGATATGCCGGAATCTCTTTGACGAGCTCTTCAGGCGTCATCTTGGTCTTGTAGGTGACCTCGAACGCCGGGTTCTTCTTCAGAAAATCGATCGCGGACTGGTCGAGCGAATCCGAAATGAGCACCTTGAAAGTAGCCATGAGCAGTCTTCTCCTGTTCCGTTCCTGTTCTGTATTCTCTGTCGCCTGTCAGGCAAACGGCCCCATCTTAGCGCCCCGGGCGGAGACTGTCAACCCGCCCATTCCGAAATGGCGGCTTTGAGATCCTCCCCTGCAAGCGCATTCCTTGTGATCCATTCCCTGGAAAGGCTTTCTTGTCTGCCGTGTGACGCCGTGATATCGTTCTCGAAAACGACAGGACCGAAGATGAGGGAACGGTCACCCGAAAGGATATTCATGGCTACATCATTCGGCAGTTGCGATATCGTGAACACCCCCCGCCGGAAAACGGCGCCGGGAAAGGCCGAGACGGCGCTGTTGGAACCGTTCGAGGGGCTGGCCATTGGCGATGTTTTCGTTCCTGCCACAACGGATGACTGTTCGGCCGCTCTGGACGAGATCAGGACGGCGGGCGCCGTTGGGTTCGATACCGAGTCGAAACCGGTTTTCCGAAAGGGCGTGAGCAGGCCAGGCCCCGATCTCGTCCAGTTTGCGACCTCGCATCGGGCGTTCATCTTCCAGCTTCAGCGGACGGAATGCCGGCCGTTCGTGACCGAGATTCTTCTTGCCGATGACATCCTCAAGATCGGGTTCGATCTGCGGTCGGACCGGTGTGCCCTGCACAAATTTCTCGGTATCGAGGTGAAGTCGGTGCTCGACCTGTGTGCCGTCTTCCGGAAGCGGGGGTATCGCAACACGACTGGGGTGCGGGCCGCAGTCGGCATGGT
>JAGOCE010000012.1 GCA_017998915.1 Candidatus Ozemibacteraceae bacterium | reverse complement strand
TGGACGGCGCCCTCCTCGGAAAGCTGCAGCAGGCCCTTTTGAAGCTGTTTCGCCCGAAGAGGGTTCTTCAATCGCACCTGTTTGAACAGTTCGGGGGCGAAGTTCGGAATGCCCGTGAACTTGAGCGCTTCTTTTTCGGTGAACGTGTCGCCGATCTTGATCGTGCCGTGGTTGTGAATGCCGATGATGTCGCCAGGATACGCCTCCTCGACGTTGGTGCGATCCTGGGCCATGAAGATCGTCGCATCCTTGATGACGATTTCCTTGCCGAGGCGGTGGTGCATGACCTTCATGCCTCGCGTAAACCGGCCCGAGCAGATGCGAAGGAACGCGATGCGATCGCGGTGCGCCGGGTCCATGTTCGCCTGGATCTTGAACACGAAGCCGGAGAAGCCCTGCTCCGCCGGATCGACGACGCGGGTCACGGCGGCGCGCGGCTGGGGCTGGGGTGCGAGTTCGACGACGGCGTCGAGCAGTTCCTTCACGCCAAAGTTGTTCAGAGCGCTTCCGAAGAAGACGGGGGTCTGGTTGCCACGCCGGTAATGCTCGAAGTCGAAGGGATTCGCGGCCCCTTCCAGCAGTTCGATGTCGGTTCGCAGGTCGTTCGCCTGGTCGCCAAGGAGTTCGTCGAGTCTGGGATCGCTGAGATTCTCGATGACAACCGTGTCCTGCGGCTTCGTTTCGCCACCCGCATGGAACAGCTGGATCTGTTTTTTATACAGGTTGTAGACACCCCTGAAGTCTCGTCCCATACCGATCGGCCACGAAAGCGGGGTGCACTCGATCTGCAGGGTGTTTTCGATGTCCTGAAGGAGCTCGAGCGGTGTGCGGCCTTCGCGGTCGAGCTTGTTGATGAAGGTGATGATGGGCGTGTTGCGCATGCGGCAGACCTCCATCAGCTTCTTCGTTTGCGTCTCGACGCCCTTTGCGCTGTCGATGACCATCAGGGCGCTATCGACGGCGGTCAGCACGCGGAAGGTGTCTTCCGAGAAGTCCTGGTGACCGGGGGTGTCGAGCAGGTTGATTTCGAAATCGCGGTAATGGAACTTCATGACCGAGGTTGTGACCGAGATACCGCGCTCGCGTTCGATCGCCATCCAGTCTGAGGTCGCGAACTTCGCGGCCTTGCGCGACTTGACCGCGCCAGCCATCTGGATCGCGCCGCCGAACAGCAGCAGTTTTTCGGTCAGCGTCGTTTTACCGGCGTCGGGGTGGCTGATGATGCCAAACGTGCGTCTTTTTTCGATTTCGCTCATGTGTTTTTCGTTCACGATTGTCCTGCCTTATCCTGCGTTGAATATCTTGAAAACGCTGATTATACCACGATTTGAATCATTTCTCAAGCAACAGGCAGGTGCATGTCACGATCGGACATGCTATTCTTGGTCCGATGGATCACCCGAGCCCTGAACCGGCCGATGCCGGGCCGGCGGAGCCGCGTTTTGCGAGTGCCGCCCGGCTGTTCCGTTCTGCCTCATGGGTCGTCATTCCGCTGCTGGTCATCTTCGCCTGGTTTCTCCGAATGCCCTTCGCAGAAGACGACTTCCGCATTTTCAGGCAGGCGGGAGTGGATCTGGCGGCAACAGGCAACCCATATCACTCGACCCCCAGTCCAACCATGGCCGGAAAACTCAGCCAGGAAGCGGCTGCCGAGACGAAGGTTTTTCTGTACCCGCCCTTTGCGGCGCATCTTTTCAGACCGTTCGCGCTCCTGACGCCGAAACGTTCGCAGGAAGTCTGGTTTTTCCTGAATCTCTGCCTGCTCGTCACCTCGTTTCTCGCGGCCTGGCATGCCCTGGCACCGCCCGCCTGGGAAGGGTGGAAAGCCCCGGCTTTCGTCTTGTTTTTCCTCTCGCCAGCGGTGTTGATGACATTCAACCTGGGCCAGGTCAGCCTCCTGCTGTCCGCGCTGATTCTGCCGGTCTGGCGTCTTTCGTCGACGTTTCCCGCGGCGGCTGGCCTGCTGCTGGCCGTCGCCACCCATATCAAGCTGTTTCCCGTCATTCTCTGCATCGCATTCATCCGCACCGCGCCCCGCACGATCGCCTGGACGGTCGCCTGGATCGTCATTCTTGCGGCGTTCGTTACGCTGGCCGGCGGGAGCGGCCAGTGGTCGGCGTTTATCCAGACCACCCTCGCCTCCTCATTTTATCCCGTCACGGGAGAATTCAATATTTCCCTGAATGGTTTTTTCCGACGTCTTCTGTCTGAAAACCCCCACGCGCGCGCGATCGCCGACGCGCCGCTGGCAGCCACGTTTTTGACCGCTGCCGCTGCACTGGTCGTATTCGGCGCATGCTTCCGGCTGACGATCGGAGCCCCCCGGAGCGGAACCGTTCAGGATCGGCCTCCGGCTACAGGCGCATCGGACGCCAGCCCGCTCGTTTTTTCCGCCTGGCTCGTCGGCATGCTCCTGCTTTCGCCCCTGAACGGTTTCTACAACCACACGCTCCTGCTTTTCCCCGCCCTCGCCGTCTTGGGCCGCCTATCGCAGGCGGGCACGCCCCGGTCACGTATTCTTCTCCCGGGCATCGCGTTCCTGCTCGCGTGCTGGTGGCCCCCGGGCTGGGCGGAAAAATATGTATCATTAAATATATGGATCCGTGAAGGGTGGCACACGCTGTTCCTGGCCCCATCGCTTTACGGGCTGGTCCTGCTTCTGCGTGTCGTGACGAATCTCGCCACGGACACGGATCACCGGCCGTAGCCCCGGCCCCTCAGGAGGATTCCCCATGGCCATCAAGCGAGTCACCCAGCAGAGCTGCGCGGCATGCATCTTCTGGCTTGCCATGGCGGCAGGCGTATCGCTCGTGTTGCTTCTGGTCGTGTCGAGGCTCGCGCTCGGCGCAGCCGTTTCCCTCATTCAAAGCGTCTTTGCCTTCGTCTGGGCGGCGGCAACGGCCCTGATCCAGGGGCTCGCGACGCTTTCCGTGACGGCCGCCTGGGGCCTTGGCGCGTCGGCGCTGATCATCGCAGGGTGGCTTTGGATGCGCCGGGCCCGGGAACACCGGTGGCGCCGCATCGAGACCGTTCGCGACGAGATCGAGCCCCTTCTCGCCCTTCTGAAGCGGAAAGGCATGACGACATACCGCCAGCGCATCGAAGCGATGCGGGACAGGTTGTTCCTCGAACGCGACCGCATCGAGGAGCTCGACGAGCTGCTCGGCGAGGAACTGCCCCGCATCGAGGAGCGGTTTCGCGAACTGTCGAAGCAGTATCACCGCTCCCCGCCCGGCAGCGAAAAGCAGGAAATCTGGGAACTGATGGAGTCGCTGACGGCGAACAGCTCCGCCCTCCGCAGCCGCCGGAATACGATCGAGAAGTTCGAGACGGGCAAGATCCAGCTCGCCACCAAGCTCAACTGCCTGCGTCTCAAGCTGTCGGGCCTCGAGCAGAACGAGAGCGAGATCGGACCTCTTCTGCGCACGATCGACGACATCTCGTTCATTGCCGATGCGGTCGACCGCTCTCCCGATGCGCCGCTTACCGATCCGATCTTCCCGCCGCCTCTTTCCAGCCGGCCAACGCGTGAAGAGGAGGAGATTTCCCCGAACGTGCCGCCGCGAACCCCGGAGGGGCCCGCAGGAACAGGAAACTGAACCGGCAAGACATCCGTGAGACAAAAACGGCTCCCGTCCGCCGGTCGCGGAATGGAAGCCGTTTTTCCCGGAGAAGGCCACCGGACGACGGTCAGCCGTCGGCGTTAATCGTCGCGATCAGTTCCTTCAGGACCATCTCGGCCTTGTCGTTGTCGACCTGGCAGGTGCCGGCTGCGTGGTGACCGCCACCGCCGTATTTGAGCATCAGCTGGCCGATGTTGGTTTTCGACGACCGGTTCACGATCGACTTGCCCGTCGCGAGAACGGTGTTCTGCTGTTTGAGCCCCCAAAGTATATGAATGGATATATTACACTGAGGATTCAATGCGTAGATCATGAAGCGGTTACCGGCCCAGATAGTATCTTCTTTCCTGAGGTCGAGGATGACGAGATTCTTGTGGACCGCCGAGCAGTCTCTGAGCTGCTGCTTGAATTTCTCTTCATGTTCGAAGTAGATGTCGACACGTTCCTTCACGTCAGGCAGCTCAAGGATCTGTTTGATCGTCATGCTCTTGCAGCAGTCGATCAGATCCATCATCAGCTGATAGTTCGAAATCCGGAAGTTGCGAAACCTGCCGAGGCCCGTACGGGGGTCCATCAGGTAGTTGAGGAGCACCCAGTCGGTCGGGTGAAGGATCTCATCCACGGAGAAGCGCGCCGCGTCGGCTTTGTCGACCGCCGTCATCATCTCTTCCGAGACGCTTGGGAAGCGGTTCTTTCCGCCGTAGTAGTTATACACGACCCGGGCCGCCGACATGGCGTCGGGGTCGATGATGTGGTTCGGCTGGAGGCTCGAGTTGCGAAGGGTTTCGCTCAGGTGATGGTCGAACACCAGGTGCGCACCGTTCACATACGGAAGATTCGTGGTGATATCGTTCGAGGAAATCTCGATCTTTCCATCCTGCATATCCTTCGGATGCACGAACTTGATGTCGTTGATCATCCCGAGATCCTTGAACAGCACGGCGCATACGAGGCCATCGAAATCACTGCGGGTGACCAGGCGGAACTGCTTCCCCTCCTGATGCTTGACGACGGCAGTATCGGTCATTCTCCTCTTCCTCCCTGAAAATCATGAATGAAACGGGATCACTTTACCATGCCGGCACAGGATGTGCCAACACCCGCAGTGCGCCTATCTGCCAGTCATCAGCCTTGCCGCGGCCGGGATGCGCAGAGTATCATTTCGTCATGTCGCCGGCAGATTCATCGAAATCCACGAGAACAGTCGCGCCGGAACGGTTTGCCGTGGCCGTCGCGAGCCGCCGGGGCGGCTTGGCAGCAACGGCTCTCGCGACGGATCTCGCGATTCTCTTCGCTGCCCGGGCGCACGAAACAGCCCTTGTCGACGCTGATGCCGTCGTTCCTGCCGTCAGTGCCAGGCTCGATGTCACGTGGGCCGAGGAGACACAGGTCGGCGGGATGCAGCCGGGCATCGATCTCACCCGGTGCCAGCGCTGCGGAGCATGTTCCGACTTCTGCGCGTTCGATTCTCTCGACCTCGAACCGGGAGGGATACGCTTCACGCCCGACCGATGTGTCGCCTGCGGCGGCTGCAGGAAGGTCTGCCCTTCCGGAGCGATTTCTGAGCATCAGCGTCTTTTGGGCGTGCTTCGCAAGGGACGCGCCGGTCCGCACCTGACCCTGTTCGAAGCGAAACTCGCACCGGATGCACTGCCCTGGAACGCAGCCATGACGGCCTGGCTCCGGCAGTCGGCCCGCGGGTTTCCCATTCAGATCGTGAAGGCCGTACCCGGCATGGGAAGAGCATCGCGCGAAGCTTGGTACAACGCCGATCTTGTCCTGTGGCTCGACGATTGCCCTTCCGGGAAGACGGCAAATTCCATGTCCCTCCCGGGAATCGAGGCGTCGAGAGTCATCCGTGTCCGGTGCCGCACCCAGGACGCCACCTCGTCATCGGAGCTGCCCGGCAACGCCCCTGACGCGGAGTTTGGCGTTCCGGAATCCGTCGAACTTGCCACGGCACTCGCCCATACTGGTCGATTTCTGCAGCAGTCCGGGCCCTGGACGGAAACCGTGCATGCCATTTTTTCGCGAGTATGCGCCAATCTCGCTCCAGTCGGCAACGACGAAGGCATGCATCCATGAACGGCGTACCGGCCGCCCGTTCCGTCGCCGTTCTGGACGCCCGTCCCGGATCGGGAGCCGATCTACTCGGGTTTCTTCTCTGGCACCGGGCCGCCGGTTCCGGACATGCCCTGGTGCATATCACCCCTTTCGGGCTTTCTGACGGGCTCATGAAGACGTTCTCTCTCGTTCCTGCGGAACAGCAATCACTGGATGGCTCCGAACAGGCGATCATAACCGATGCATGCCTCGGCTGCGGCAGTTGCGCCCTCATGTGCAGGTTCGGCGCCGTGCAGCGCACGCGGTTCAACGGAAATACCGCATCCCATCGCACGCCGTGGCACATCGTCCCTCTCAACTGCGTCGGATGCGGAGTCTGCGCGCGTTTCTGCCCATCGAGCGCGATCGTCATGCGCCGGCCCGTCGTCGGAACCCTTCAGATCAGCCGGCACCAGAAAACAGGCTCATCAGCCGTTTCGATACTCCTCGAACAGGGTCGCGATATCACGGATTTCCTCGTGGCGCGAGCGATCCGGGAAGGGAAAAACCGCCGAACAGGAGACGACGCCAACCTTGTCATCACGGGGCTTTCCGCGACGTCACCAGTAGCGCCTGGCGTCTGCGCCGAAGCGGAAATCCTGATCTTCGCGATTCCCCCCATTCCCGGCGCCGAGCGTTTTATCGATAGAGCGGCCGGAATCGCAACCGGCGCCGGGCGGCGCGCATGCGTCGTCGTGACCGACAGCGACAGGAACGTCGAACGGGCACGCACCCTTGAAGTCTATTCCCGAGGAGCCGGGCTCGAGCCTTCGGGACTTCTGCCATCCTGCGCCACCTGTCGTACTGCGGAAATGCATGGTGCGAACGCGGGATGTCTGACTTCCGATCTCGAGCAGGCATCGTCTATCGATACGCTATTAGATATAATACGATAGATTATAATATGCCCACGTTCAATCCAGGCCATACATTCTGAGAAAATGGTCCCAGCCGATCATCAGGGTTTCCTGGAGCATGAACGAGAAGCCGAGAAGCACGAACAGCAGGATGAGATACTTCATGTCGCGCATCTCGAGGATGCGGATGAACAAAATCGAGTAGAGAGCCGAGCTGATTCCGACCAGGAGGACAGCAAGCACGAAATCTGCATATTTGCCGAGAATGTTCTCGCACAGGTCGATACCGGCCCACGTCCGCGCCAGAAAGGGCCACGACCGCTGCAGATTGATGATCGCCGGGATGGCCCCCATCAGCCATTGGCCCAGCAGGTTGAGCAGGTTCTCCTTCTGCTGGACGAACGCGTCGTGAATCAGCATCGTCAGAGAAAACGACTGGACGAATTGGTCTTTCTCGTCGAGTCTCGAGAGGTCCGGCATGGGGCCATCGAGCGCCCTGTCGATCGCACTCCGCTCGGGCACGGGTGGCATTTTGTCGCATCGCATCATGCCGACGTTTTCCGACGATCCTCCGCTGAACGTCTGGATTCGACATGTCTTGGCATACGGGCATTTCGGATCGGGACAGGACGGCAGATGCTTTGCTTCAGGTGCTGTCATCAAAGGTGCTCATTGCCGCGATCAGGGTCGCAGCGACCGGAAAATTTCACGGCAGAAAGATGCCTCTCGAAAGTTCGATTTTCATCACAGTATACAGCCTTTTGGGTCTGGCCTCAAACCGAAAAACGGCGGTCGTCGCCCTATTCAGAGAGATGCCCGACTTCCCGTTCGTGCCGAGCCTGTCGAAGCATGCCAGGCTCTCGCCCTTCGACACGTTCAGGGCACGGAGGGGGCATTGTATAAGACTCAATATCGTATCGAAACAGGCCGAGACGAGCCGCTAGCAGACGGGATGTCCCGGGCATCGGGCACCCCGAGGAGGCTGTCGCTTGCCGTCGGAATGGTCGTCTGTCCGGCCTCAATCCAGCCCCGGATACCGTCCGGATACTGGAGGATGTTGGAAAATCCCGCTTTGGAAAGCTGTCGACGCGCTTCGGCGCGAACACTGACCGGGCCACCGTCGTAGAGAATCATCAGGATGTCCTTTCCAGGAAAGCACGCGGCGATGTTTTCATACTGCCAACCGGAGACGAACACCATCGCGCCAGGAATTCTCGGCTCGGCCAAGGACGTCGCCGGGCGGCAGTCGATGAGGGCGAGCGGCGCCCCGGCCGTCAGGAGAGAGACGAGTGTGGGCGTGGTCACGGCTGGCGAACTGGCGACATACGCCGGATCGAGGTATGTTCCACTTGCCGGCGGTACGATACTGCAGGTTCCACTGCATCCCGTGTCACAAGCAGAAGCAGAACTGACAATGAAAAGAATGATATATAACAATTGACACACAACCATTCGGAGGAGACACCGTTGTTCAACGGTGTCACACCGGCCGGACCCGCTCGGACGGGCCATCCTCAGATCGTCCTCAGGGCCTCGGCAGGACTCGTGCGCCGCACGAGCAGCGCGGCAACGAAACCGGTGATGGCGCTTCCCACGAGGGCGAGAATCGCCCCCCTGACGATCAGACAAGCATCGAGGGCTGCCATCCAGGGAAGGCCGGCCTGTTTCAAAACAGGTATTCCGAGCAGGGCGAAGACGGAAAGACCGACGAGGACCCCGCCCAGGGCCCCGATCGATGCCGGAAGGAAGGCCTCCCAGACGAGCTGGGCGCCGATGACCCGGTCCGACCAGCCGATCGAGCGCAGGATGCCGAACTCCCGGCGACGCTCGACGAGGGCCGCGAGCTGAGACTTGAGGCTGAATAGCACGGCGACGCCATACAGCACGATCGCGAGGATACCGGCCGCCTTCTCGTTGATACCGACGACTTTCGACGCGGGCTTATAGCAGTTGTAGCTCGTGACGACGCTCCCGGTGATTTTTTTCACCCCGGCAATCGCCGCGTTCTGCTTCAGAACCGAGGAGACCGCGACCAGGAAGACGTTCGCACGATCTCCGATCGGCTCTGCCAGCAAGGGGTCCAGCACTTTCACGGCATCGTTCCAGACGAGGTACACATCGGCATGCACGGGCCTGACTCCGGTATTGACGATTCCCGTGACCCTGAACTCCACGCCCCCGACCTCGATGCTCTTCCCGACCGTCAGCCCTCGGACGGAGGCATACCCGTCATCGAGCATCGCGCCCGGGCCTTCGGTTCCCGTGGCAAGGCCGAGGAAAACGCCGCTCAGAACGTCGGCGGGCGCACAGCAGGTTCTCTCGACCGCGAGCGGCCGGCTCATGTCGATGCCGCCAAGCGTGAACATGTGGGCATCCGTGCGGCTGCGCATGCGGAACAGCAGGACCGGCACAGCCTCGGCAACGCCGTCGACGGCCAGAAGGTCTTTCACGAGCGGGCGGGGGAACAGGCACGTGAGGATCGTGTTCGCGATGAAGCCCTCCGAGGCATCCTTCATGCGCGGCAGTTCAGCCGGCGGAGTCGCGACGCCGGCCGAGGGAAGCGGCGCGAACGCGGCGAAATAGCCGCCGACCCGTCTCAGGATCTCGTCTTCCGCGAGCCGGTCCGCCTGGAACAGCAGGGAGAAACCGAGAAACGCCGATACGGCCAGCAGAAAACCGAGCATGACGGCGAGCGCCCGCCCCGGTCTTCGTCTTTGTTCGCGCCAGGCAACCGTGATCGCCTCGTGCCGTGCCATGTCAGGAAACCGGCTCGAGAACGCCGTCGCGGAGCTTCACGACCCGCTCGCCGGCCTCGATCGGATACGCCCCGTGCGTGACGACCAGGAGCGACGCGCCCCGCTCGCGGACGGCGGCCCTGAGATGGCTCAGGATCTCCGCGCCCGTTTCGGGATCGACGTCGCCCGTGGGCTCGTCGGCGAGGATCAGCATCGGCTCGTTCACGAGGGTGCGGGCGACGGCGACGCGCTGCTGCTGTCCCACGCTGAGCTCGGCGGGAAGGTTGTCGAGACGGTCGCCGATACCGAGCCGCTCGAGCCATTTCACGGCGCGAGCGCGGCGCTCTGCCGGATCGAGGTCGCCGTGCATGAGCACCGCCTCGACGTTCTCGACGGCGCTCCAGGACGGCAGAAGATTGAAATTCTGGAAGATGATCCCGACGGTCTTGCGCCGGAGCGCGGCCAGGCTGTCCTGGGTCAGGGTTCCCGTGTCGACGCCGCCGATGCTGACGGTGCCGGCATCCGGAACGTCCAGGCCGCCGAGGAGCGTGAGAAGCGTCGATTTGCCGACGCCGCTCCGGCCGGTGATGACGAGCGTCTCGCCGGCCCCGAGGCTCAGCGACACGTTCGTCAGGACGGGAATTTCCCGGCCGCCCTGCCGGAAACTCTTTTTCAACCCTGTCACGCTGATCATGGATACGGTATCCGTCATGGGTGGGTCCTTTTCAGAAACTGCGGAGCTGGTCCGCCGGTGGTGTCCGAACGGCAAGCCATCCGACGGGCAGGCCGGCCGCCAGCCCGCCCGCAACCGCGAGCAGGAGGCTGACGGCCGCGATGCCGGGGATCACAATGGGGTCGACCCTGGCCGGCACGCCCGTCCAGTATTCGAGGGAAAGGAACGGAATGGCGATCGCCGCCGTCACTGCGCCGGCGAGCCCGCCGATAACGCCCGGGAACGCGGATTCGAGAAGCAGTTGGCGGACGATCACGGCGGAGGGCCAGCCTATAGATCGCAATATACCAAGCTCGCGGCGGCGCTCGCGGAGCGAAGCGAGCTGGGATTTGAGGCCGAACACCGCCGCCAGGAGGCCGAGCAGGACAGCGGCGGAGACGACGACGCCCCGCCCCAGGCCGAGAACTTCGGCAGCAGGCTGGGAGCAGGCGAACGTCGAAATCATGCCGCTCTGGACGATCTCGCGCATCCGCGCTATCGCCGCGTCCTGCTTCGACGGGTGCGCGACCTCGACGAGCAGGACGTTCATCTCATTGAACAGCGGTGAGCGGAGGTTGCGGCTGATGACCTTTTCGGCGTCCGCGAACGTCAGGTAGACATCGGCCTTGGCGGGCCTGACGCCCGGCGCCACGATACCGATCACGATGAACGGCCACCCTGCGATCGTCACATTCGATCCGACCCTGAGGCCGTGCGAGACGGCGTATCCCTGTTCTACCACCGCGACGCCGGTGTCGTTCGCATGCAGAAACGCGCCCTCGACTAGGTCGGCAGCGCTGCACACGGCCGGCGGCACCGCGGTCTTGTCGTCGGGGTCGAAGCCCCCGACCGTGAACCGGTGGCCGTCGGCTGGGTTTTTGAACCTGTACAGCAGATACGCCGAGACGCCCCGGTACAATCCGGTCTCCTTCCGGGCCGTGTCGAGCACGCTGAACGGCAGGAGCTTCGTCTCGACCTGACGGGCGACGAATGCCTCGTTTACAATATCGACAGGTTTTTTGTTACATCCGGTGCATTCTTTGCACTTGTCTGCGCACCGGGCAGGCCGTGTTCCCGAGGCGAGCAGGGCCAGTTCCTCGGGTGTCAGGGATGAGATGTCCATGCAGGCCGGGGCATACACGATGAAATGGGTTCCGGTAGAGCTGAGAATGCCACTCTCGATGTATTGTGAAAAGACGAGGGCGCTCAACAGAAGCACGGCGGCAGCAACCGCGACGGCATACCCGCCCGCGCAGGCGGCGAAACGCCAGGGACGCCGTCTCGTTTCCCGCCATGCGGCCGTGGAGAGATCCCGAAATGAAACCGATACTGCCATGAATTCGTGCGCCTCCGGAGGGGGTCAGTATATCACACTCATGCGCCGGAAGCCATGCTCGGACCGGCTGTACGCTCGTCTCGCAAGGAACACGACACGGTCTCTCGCCCTTCGGCATCACGGGGCAAACGGAACATCGATTTTCATCCTCAAGGTTTCCGGGGGGCATGGTGCCGTTCTGAGTCGCGTTCTTTATGCGACTGTTCGCAACATGGTGGTTCGGACGGTTCCGGCTTACCTGGTCCGCAGGAACTCCGTTTCGTTCGCCCCGCACGCGGAGCATGTCTTTCGTCGGAGGTCGTCCGTCGGCATGCTGCACAGGGAGCACACGAAATACTCTCGGGTCCACCAGTACAGGTCGGGGGTCTTGTTCCGCATCACCCGGAGTTTTGCACCGAACCATTCGAGCATGGCTGGCGTCACGGAGGCCGCCCGCCGAGCCTCAGCAAGCCCCTCGTTCGGGGATGCATGCTCCTCCGGTAGTGAAAGATCGCCTGGCCGGGAACAGATCCGCATCGCTTCCGCGATCGCGGCATCACTTGTATAGAAACGAGTATACTCAGGCTGCGTTTTCCGCTTCTGCCTCCCGCCGAGAACGTCCAACCGGCGGTTCAGGTAGTACAGCAACACCCGTTCGGACCGGGCGGCGACATTGAACAACCCGACGACAGCGGAGCACCGCTCGCTTTCGATCGCCTCGGCATATGCATACCAGTGCACATGCCGCACCTGTGCCGCCGCAACGAGTCTCTGCCAGGCTTGGATTTCTCGGAGCCGGACGGAATCCCCGTTTTGCGGTGTTTCGCCAGCCATGGCCACTCCTGCGCTTGTAAGGAGCAGGAGTCCCAGGAGCGCGGCGACCGGCAACGGTCGTGGTATCGTCTTCATGTGCGGTGAGATGATACTACACCGCACATGGCGGATACCCCTATTTCATTTTCCCGGTATCAGGGGCTCCGGCATGGACCAGACGCCTGGTGGTGGCAAAGGCAACCAGCGCCGAGATGCCGATGAGCGCCGACAATGTCCAGAACAGGGCCCGGTCGAGCAGCTCGAAGAGCGTAACCTGCAGCGGAAAATACCGGTCGTGCGCCACGAAGAGCACGATGCCGGCGAGCAGCAGTTTGAGCCGCTCCCGGCCGCCGATCCCTGCCGGAATATGCCCCCCGTGCTGCAGAGCGTGTTCGCCCGCCCAGAATCTGTTCGCTCGATAGATCAGCACGCACTGGACGATGATCCCCGCGAGGAACAGGGCGACGAAAGCCCATTTTCTCTCGAGGGAGAGGACATCAAGGCCGTAGAGGAGCGATCCCAGGGGGAACAGCGCCGAAACGGCCGCATGGGGAAGCACGGCAACCGATCGCCGGCGCAGCGTCTGAAGCGCAAGAATGAAAAACAGATATCCCCAGGTCACGCTCATCGTTTCCATTCGGTTTCACTCCTTATTCCGCGTCGTGGCGAAGCATCCCTTTCCGTCTCCGTCCGTCAGTGTCGCGGACGCGGATGAATCATGGGAACGAAACGGACCGGTAGATCGTCGAACCGGATCATTCCCTCCTTCGTGCGCCGTACGAGGACGAGCCTCTGGAAGTCGGTCTCGCCGATCGGCATGAACAGCCTTCCGTTTTCGCGCAACTGGCCGACCAGCTTCAGGGGAATCTCCCCGGCGGCGCACGTCCCGATGATCGCATCGTAGGGTGCTTCCTCGGGCCAGCCCTCATACCCGTCGCCGACCCTGATCTTCACGTCGTATCCGCTCGTCTCGAGCGCCGCGCGGGCGTGCTCGGCAAGTTCCGGAACCACCTCGAGGCTGAACACGCGCGCTCCGAGTTCCGACAGAACGGCCGCCTGATACCCCGATCCGGTGCCGATTTCGAGAACCTTCTCCCCTTCGCGCACGTCGAGCATCTCTGTCATATATGCCACAATATATGGCTGCGAGATCGTCTGGTCGTAACCGATGGGCACGGGATGGTCGCCGTATTCGCCGCCCCGCCTCATGTTCTCGGGAATATACACATGGCGCGGCACGCGCCTCATCGCGTCGAGCACGCGCTCGTCGCGGATGCCGTAGGCCACCAGGTCGCGCATCATTGACTCATGCGCTTCACGCATACTCTCATTTCCTCTCCGGGCCTTCGATCTGTTCAGGCTCCGGCCCCGTTTTGGGGTGGTATATATAAATTTATTCTATTTTTCCGAGTCAGGGAGTCTGACGGCCTTCCGAATTTGGGAAAACTGGACCGGCCGTTCCGTCTTCGTCGACACGACCGACTTTTCCGCCGTTCTCATCCGGATATAGGGGAGGAGAGCCTGCAGGAGCTCCGGATAGAGGTCGAGGGGCTGGAAATCCGGGGCTGCCGCGAGAAAATCGCGGATGCGGCCGACGATCAGTCCGGTGGTTTCCTCTTTTGATTTGCCTGCGGCTCTGGCCTCGAAGTCCGGCATCAGCGGTTTCAGGTTGCCCTTCAGGATCGAGTCCTGGAGCGCCGTGATCGCATCGGGCGGCAGCATGCCGAGCAGGCTGTCGCGACTGGAAGCGGCCATTTTCAGGAACGTGTCGGAGATGTCGAGAAGCTCTTTCAGCGCGGCCGTTTCGTATTGCCTGGCGCCGACCATCCAGATGCCTCCCGAGGAGTCGGGCGGCTCTTCGCCCCTGAGGCGGGGCTGGTCGATACCGTTCTTCTCGACGAACTGATAAAAGACCGTCCGGGCGCGAAGCGTGCAGCTCGACCAGTATTTCTGGCTGTATTCCTGCCACATGCTGTCGAGATTGTCGAACAGGGTGCCTCCGATGATTTTCCGGACCGCACCGGCAGGAATTCGTCCTTCGGCCAGCACCAGAATGCAGCGCGAAATCGACAGTCCCACGGCTTCGATCGGAAGCTTGCCGTTCATATCAGCCATATCGTCTCCGTCCTCACGTTCTATCCGTGAGTGTATCGATCCAAAGGGCTCAGGTCAAGCACCGTTTCTCCCGTCCTCTCATTCACGGCCGTATGTGGCAGCAGCCTCTTCGGCGGCTTTTCGGGCCATTGCCTCACGTATCTCGCGCGCCCGTTTTTCCGCCGCCCGCGCTTCCCGGACGACGTTCGCCCGCTCGACGCTGTCGAGGGAAACGAGCCGGTCTGCGGCCTGCACATCGGTCTCGCCGGCCGGACGAAGTCCGAGATGCTTCAGGGAAAGGCGCGCAAGCTCCTCCCGGCGGTCCGGCTCGGTGACGAACCGCTCCGCCCGGACCACGCCGGTGAACCTGCCGGGAATCTCGCGAAACGCTGCGCGGGCACCTTCAGTGAATGTCCCCCGCCGTTCCAGGAAATACCCGTCGTGAAGGAGCCATGCAAGAATCAGGGCGATCCGGCCACGCTCGGCCTGGCCACCGACCTGTTTCATCAGTTGGCGAGCGGGGGCATCCGGCGCTTCACACCCGAGGTCCAGGAGCAGATCGCGGAGAACGGCCGCCAGATCGACCCCGTCTGTCGATCCGCCATCCGTCGCCGGTTGCCGGAGAAACCAGTCCGGCGTCTCGGCCAGACGGTGCAGAAGCAGTTCCAGCGGCGGTCCTTCGCGAGTCGTCATGCAAACGTCCTTTCATACTGGCTGCGACTGAACTCGCGGGCGAAATCCACGAGTTCCTCGAGCGTTCTCACGACTGATATATTCCATCCTATATCTTTTGCCGGCGCGGCCCAGGGATACTGGTCCGGGTTCCCGTAGAGATTGAGGGCGAGCGTGCCGCCGGACCGACCGCGTTCGAGAGCCATACGAGCCGTTTTCCAGCCGCTGACGCCCTTTTCGTCGTCTTGGAACATCGTGTCGACACCGTCGTCCGAGATCACCATCACGTGAACGGGCCGATCCTTCGGGGTTCTGCCGGCGAACGTCTCGCGGAGCAGATGGATCGGGAAGCAGGTGCCGCCGCCGAGGTAGCCGGTCAGGATGCCGAGGAGGGCGCGTTCGTCGCGGATGAACGCGCCCGTCGTCTGCACTTCGTTCTTGCCGCTCCAGAGCGTCGCCTTCACTCGCGATCCGGCCCGGAGCGCCGAGAGGATGATGATGGCGCCGGCCAGCGCCGTATAGGAGGTCGAATATCTCGGATCCGGCATCGAACCCGAGCAGTCGACATACAGGTCGAGGTCGACCGGCAGGGTTTCGGGCTCCTTTCCCGGCACGATGCCGACCAGCCGCCTGACCGTCGTGACGCCGGGAATGATCACGGGCGACGCGGCCGTCGTCTCGAACAGGTCCATCTCATCGACCGGCGAGCCGATATCCCACGTATCCAACCCTTCGATCTGCTCCTCCGTCGCCTCGGGCGCCCGCCGTCGGGGAAACCGCGCCAGATGCGGCCGCGCCCGTTCCCGGTAGTAGGCGATCGCAAGGTCTGCAGGGGACAAGGTGATGCCGAGTTCGCGAAGCAGTTCGCCATACTGGTAGGGTTCGCGGTACTGGCCCGTTCCTCCCGCCCGAGGGCTCTTGGCTCTCCCGTCGTTCTCCCCCTCCCCTTCCCGCCCGCCTTCGTCGTCGCCCTCCCCCTCGAGCCCGTTCAATTCGGGATCAAGAGACGGATGGATAGCCCCGTCGGCTTCCCCGGCATCGATCTCGATGAGGCCGTCCGGCACGGTTTCGGCGCCGGCGCAGGCTTTCTCGAGATCCCGAAGGTTCCGTATCCATTCGGCGGCGTTCTGGTCGGATGCCTGGGCGATATGCGGATACAGGAGGGACGCGAACCTTCCCGCGCCCTGGAGCCAATCGCGGCTGTAGACGCGCACAAGTCGTGCCCCAAGATCGGCATCGGCCCGCAGTCTCGGCGTCAACTCCCCCGTCGAAAGCGTCCCGGACGGGAGGCCCCAGAGCATTTCATATATATGCATATAGAGCGTCCAGACGGCATCGGTCTTTCCGTCGCTCCGCAATGCCCGGAACAAGCCGGCGAAATCCATGCCGCCGGAGCGATGGAGTCTATTGTTGATGAGAAGGTCCGCATACAGGTTCGCGACGAGGCCCGCGTGACGCTCGAACTTCGGCAGGGCATGCCGGATCCGCGCGAGAAGTCTGGCCTGGTCGGCAAGATCGCCCGGACAGTACACATGGTGGCCGATCTCATGCGCGAGAATCTGAAGCGGAAACCCGTCGAGGCCAGCTCGGATCAGGTTCGGAAAACTGATGACCACCGTCTGGTCGTTCAGACGGATCATCGCCCCGGAATCGCCGGGGCGAACGCCTTCTCCGGCCGCTTCGACCACGTTCACGCACCAGCGGGGTTCGCGAAGCTTCGTGTGCCGGCTCCAGGCATCCAGCGCTGCCGGCCAACGGGCACGCCAGGCCCGGATCCGCTCCTCGTTCCCGCTCATTCTCCCCTCCCGGCGTCGCCTGGAAAAGCGGCTGTGCGGGCAAAGAGGAGAACGCGATGCGAATATCTGAGGGTGACGACGACCGTCGTCCCGTCGCAGACGACCCCCGTCGGATACGCGAGCCGGTCGCACCGCGTTTTCAGACCGTTCCACGAAATCGTTCCATCCGCGGCGACCGTGACATCGTGTATTTCGTCCCTCATGGCCTGTTTCGCGGTTCCGGGGCGACGCCCGCCGTTGCATATATCAAAATATATTTTTGAGAACACGACACCGAAAACATCGGCATGCATCTGCCAGTCCTGGCCGGCATCGGACAGGACGATCTCCCCGTCGGCGACGCAAGCACGAGGCGGCGCCAGGAACGGGCCGCCGAAACCTCGGAACCCGCCGGCGTCCGCGACGAGCCGAAGTTCCTTCGACCGGCCGGCCGTACCGTCGGCGACATGGGCCGGATGCAGCCAGGGATCGGCTGCGAGCGCTCGGAGAAGTTCCGCAGGGGAGACGGAACCGCCAGGGACGGCAGGCGGAACATCGAGAGCAGAAAAAAGCACCTGTTCACTCAACCGCTCCGCCGCACGTAGGGCCGCTGTCCGCTGGTGGGCCATGCCGCATCGCCAGGCAAGAACGCGCCCGGCGTCGAACAATTCCCCCCGGGCCGAGACCTTCGGAACGATCCTGACGAGGAGATTCATCCATTCCGCAGACCGCGCGCCCGGCGTGGCGCCGAGTTGGAGAGCCGCGTTCACCAGTTTTCCGGCCGTTTCGTGCGGCGACTCGGCAAGAAAGGCATGGAGCGGAGGAAGCAGCTCCGTGATGACTCTCCCGAGCAGGTCCGACCTCGCGGCATCGCTCAGGATTCCTCTCGCAAACAGGTCGAGAAGCAGATCGTAGAGTGCTGCGATGGCGACGTCGAGACATGCCGGACCATGGCATGCAACGGCGTCCGCAACCGGCGCCAGCGTACGGAGATGCCGTGCGAAGGCCGTTTCATCGAGGCCGGGCGACGACTGCCGGGCGACGAAAAAGGCGGTATTGAACCGCTCCCTCCCGCGCCGGAGCGCTTCCGCCAGCGGTCCTGAAATCAGGTCCTCTTCCCGGCCGCCCTCGCTCATGCGCCGCATTTCCAGGACAGCCATTTGAGATAATTGGTATAGCGTTGATGCATGTATTTCAGGGCGAGCACGTCGTCGAACAAGTGCCCGTACATCTTGCGCCCTTTTGCGACCTCCCCGAGCTGGCGCTCGATCGTGGCGAGCCGCTTTCTGACATCGGATTCGCCGACGCCATCGAGGCCTTTTCCGATTTCCACGAGCAGATCGGCGACGGGGTCTTCCTTTTCGAGGCCGAGCCGATCGAACTCCTGGCAAGAGAGATCGAACAGCTTCCGGATCCAGCCGATGCGGTCGATGCGGAACGTCGTGTGACCGGCCTGTTCGAAGAACGGCGAGTCCGGATCCTGGACGAGCTTGTCGTGCAGGACGAACGGCATGATCTGGCGCACGTCCTCGAACCCGACCTCCTCAAAGCCGCGGAACCAGGCCAGGGCTTTGGCGTACGCGAGAACCGTCATCATCGCGCGCACCGAGAGGCCGTTGCGCGTCTGGCTGCCGAGATCGCGGATCCGGTCCTTGCCGGTGTCCTGCCCCGTCATCGTCTGCCAGTCGATCCCGCCGAGCTTCACGGTATCCTTGGTCTTGTACTCGATCTGGTCCGCGGCGACATCGCAGAACTCGAAATGCGAGGTGAAAAACTCGATGCGCCGCAGGAGCGACGGCGGGATCTCGACCGCCAGAATCTCGCGGTGGGCCCGGTCGATCTCCTCGCCGGAAAAGACCAGCCCGGCCGGGACGACCTCCTCGGGCCTGACCTCCTCCTCGATGCGGATCAGCAGGTCGCGCAGGAACCGCGTGTTGAAATGCAGCGCCTTCACCACGACGTCGATGCGGTCGCGCAGGGCTTCGATGACCTGGTAGGTGCCGCCGCCCGCGTCGTCGTTAGCCGTGAGATACCAGGCCGACGGGGGGCATTCATATATCTGATCATATAATTCTGCGTAATCGTCTGCAAGCACCGTCAGCAGGGCCGACTGGGTCCGCGTCGGGATGCGGTTGTATTCGTCGATGATTTTCACGCGCATTCCGAGCCATTTTCGCCACGAGATCTTCACGTCGTCCATCGTCTGCGCGTTGACGAGCGATGCGGGAAGGGGGTTTCCGAGCAGGTCGGCGATCGTCATCTGCGGCTGGCCGTGTTGGATGGCGCGCTTTATATCTTTTAATGTATATCCTGCCATGACGCCCATCAGGATGGCGCTGGCTGTTTTTCCGCGCCCCGGCCCGCCGACCAGGAGACAGCGGCGCCGCAGGACGAGCGTCAGAAGGGGCAGGAGGACGAAACTCGAGTAACTCTGGTCGGTCGGCAGGTTCAGGCGGCTCTTGCGGTCGCCGAGGGTGAAACCCTGCGGTGGTTCGTCGTTGAACTCGATGTCGTAGAACGGGCTGATGATCGCGTGATTGGTGATCCAGAAATACGCCTGGCGAAGTTTTTCGTCGAGGGCGGGTCCGGACTCTCCTTCACCCGCGGCCCCGCCGGTCCGGCGAACGTCGACGGGCCCCTCATACAGGTCGGCGACGTCGAAACCGCCCTTCCGCCGGGGCTTGCGGGACAGGTGGGTCGGCGAAGCCGACACCTTTCCGAACACCGAGGTAATCGACGCGAACGTGTCTTTCAGGCTCATGGGACGTTATCCTCCATCGGCGGGCCGCCAGTTCCACGGCCGTTTCACGAGTGTTTCGGGGGAAAGGCCGCTCGAGTAGGTTATGGCCTTCCCGCCCCCAGCGGTCGGCGTATCGAGTATATCGATATCTATTTTCATTTCGGGGCCGAACAGGCGTTCCAGAACCCGGCGCAGGGTCTCTTCTTCGCCCTCCGCCCCCCGGAACCGGAACACCAGACTTCCGTCCGTTTCCTGGCGGAGAGTGAACTGCGAAAGCGGCAGATGCTCCAGGGCCCGTGTCACGTCGATCGAGTTCACCACCTCGCCGCCGCCCGTGAGGAACAACACCGGCGAGCGCCCCTCGAGCCCGGAAAGAACCGGTTTTCCCTCGATCCAGACCAGTGCGGCCATGTCGCCGGTCCGGTACCGAAGCAGGGGAAGGAAGGGGTTCCTACCGCAGGTCAGAACGATCTCTCCCTGCTCGCCAGGCGGGCAGATCCGCCCCCGTTCGTCGAGGATCTCGACGTACAGGTCGTGCGGCAGGATTTCATGGCCGTACGGCCCCGCGAACGCGACGAACCGCGACTCGCCGAGGGAATACACGTCGAAGACCGGGCATCCGAAGCGCGTTTCCAGCAACGTTTTCAGGCCTGGCAGAAGCGCCATGGCCGAGGAAATGAGCGCCCTGGGCCTGTGACGGAGCGGCAACTCGGCGAGCGCGGCGAACGCGACGGGGTCCCCCGTCAGGATCGCCGGGGCCGTCTCCTCGAGGAACAGGAGCGGGTCTTCCGGGTGCCGCCATTCATGGGGATTCAGATTTATTTTCACGTATCCGGCTCCGCCGAGATACGACATGATGGTCGCATGGGTGAACGTGGATGTCTGGGCGCAGACCTGGGCGATCGCAACCCGGCCAGCTCCTGATTCGAGGGGAATTCCGGCACGCGCGAGTATCACGCGAAGGGCCGCGAGATACGAACCCGCCGTCACCGGGTGCGAGAGCACCGAGACGGCGTTTCCCGTCGTTCCCGAGGTGTAATAGGCAAGCAGATCGTCGAGCGGCTGGTCGTCGGGCACGAATGCCCAGGGCTCGCGGCCCAGCTCCTCGCGGCCGCAGGTGGGAATCTCCTCGAACCGGCAGCCGGAGCGGGTCCGGCGCCGGTACACCGGCACGCGCTTCAGGCACCACTCCGTGAAGGAATCGAGCCAGGCGGGCCTGCTGTCATCGCCTATCCAGCCGCTTCCGGCCGGACCACGCCGCAGATCAGCCTCGAACAATTCGATGCGGTCGCAGAACTCACGTGTCAGGCGATCGCCGCAGGGGAAGGTCCAGCGCGGCGCATGCCGGTGCTCGCGCAGACGTTCCAGCATCCGACGCCCAGTCTCGTCGAGAAGCGGAAACCGCTCTTCGTCGGTCAGTCGTCTGTCACCGGTCATCGGCACGTGCGGCTGGGAGGCAGGCGTGCATCACACGCTCGGCGCCTGACTTCCGCCCCGATACGCTTTCCCGATGTTCCATGCCTGGCCGATCGTATCACCGATGTTCCAGTAGCGATTGTCGGGCATCGTGAGGATCATCCCGTGCATCTTCGTCATATCGGGCTTGTTGTCGGTGAGGATCAGGGGGTCCGCATAGGTCGCGACGATCTCGCCGATGAAAAACGTATTGCTCGGCAGATCGACCGACTTCACGAGTTTGCACTCCATGCACAACGGGCACTCCTCGATCATGGGAGCGAATTTCAGCTCGTTGCTGAACGTCTTGAAAACAGTCGCCTTGCTCTCTTTCCTTGCTGAGACGAGGCCACAATAATCGACACGCTCGATCAGCTCCTTCCCGGGAAGACAGACGCTGAATTCGCGGTGTTCCTCGATGGCAGCCGACGTTGCATGCCCCTTGTAGAGCCCGATGCCGAGCATGGGCGGCTGGGCGTTCACCCGGCTGATCCACCCGACCGGCATGAAGTTCGGCACCCCGTCGTGCATCGTGCCGACGAGCACGACCGGCATCGGCACAAATGTATTCTTGTCTATACTTTTTAGCATGTGCGATTCCTCCCTTTCCGGAACCGGCGGCCAGTCTCACCATCAAAGGTGTTTTCCGTCCGGTTCCCTACGACTCTCGACGCCCATTTTATCCGATCGCCCGTCGTTCCACAACCCAGCCGCATCAGCGCCGGCAGGCCCTTCTGTTGCGACTCCTCTCACAAGGAACACGACAACGTATTCGCATACTCGATACCGTTCGTGCTGAAGGATCGAAACACGAAAATGTCTCTCGCCCTTCGCCACCTCAGGGCGAACGAAACATCGATCTTCATCTGCGCCCTCCGCGGATGCGTTCTCAGCCTTCGCCGAGAAGCCCCAGCACGGCGGAGACGGCGGCTGCGAACCGGTCTTCCCAGCCGCCGCGGATGATGACATACCGCCTGCCTCTCACCTCGAGTTCCGATTTCATCCGCTCGAAAAACAACTGACGATCGGCAAGGACAGGCTGATACCGCGCCGGGTCACCCACCCAGGGGACGTCGCAGTCCAGCAGGAGATACAAATCATGACACCGCGTGTCAGCAAACGCCCGAATCCACGTCGGGCAGCTTCCCAAGATGATCTCCGCCCACAACACCGTCGTCAGCGTGTCGGTGTCGCAGACCAACAGCCGGTTCGCCTGCCTCGCCAGCGCGTCTTCGGAAGCGGCTTGGCCGTGCGCAATCATCTCGAAATCCGTCGCATCGCACGAGTCGGGCTTCGATTCGAGAAGATCGCGGGCGTATTCGTGGACGAAGACGGTGCCGAAATGCGCGGCAAGCCTCTTCCCGAGAGTAGACTTGCCAGCCGACTCGGGGCCGACGATGCAGACGCGCCTGACAAACCAGGGTCGCACGATCGGCGGAAGGAACTCCCAATGGGCCATCGGGTCCTCGCGCACCTTCGTGCCCGACACCGGCACCAGGCCGCGCGCGATATTCACAGGCCAGAACCTTGCTCCAAGCGTCTCTGCGAGTTTCCAGCCGTAGGCTTCCGAAGCGAACAAAACGTCGGGCTCGGGGCAGAACCGCCGGATGCTGTCGCGCCAAATGGCCCAGAAATCCGGGTGTTCGTGCGGCTCCTGCGGATTCTCGTCGGGATTGTGCAGGACCTCGACGTCGGGGAACATCTCGCGCATCCACTCGAACCGCTTCCTGCCGGGAATCGGCTCCCGCTCGAGCGTGCAGACGAGCACCGTCAGCTTTTCCACGCATCGGCGCGCGAAATCGACGAGATACTGGTGGCCCAGGTGGGGTGGCAGAAACTTGCCGATGATCAGGCCGCGCGCAGGCTTTCTTCCTTCTTCCATGACCGTCTCCAGACGACATATCCGCCCGCCGCCATCACCAGGAACAGCGCATACAGCGCCGTCGTGGGCCACAACTCCTTGAAGGCATACATGCCCACGCTGACGACATCGACGAAAATCCATAAAAACCAGCACTCGAGATACTTGCGCGTCATGAGATACTGCGCCGCGAGGCTGACGACCGTGGCCGTCGCGTCGACGTAGGGAAGCGCGGCATCGGTGCGCACGTGCATGAGGGTGCCCAACGCCATCGAGCCCATCGCGGCAGCTGAGATCCAGGCGGCGAAACGGCGCTTCCCCAGCAAAGTGATCGGCGGCTGGGGGCGGTCTTTTCCGCCATACAGCCAGTGATACCACCCCCAGAACTGGAGCGCGATGTAGACGAACTGCAGCCCCATGTCGCTGTACAGTTTCGCGTCCCAGAATACTTTCACGTACAGCGCGACGTTCACGATGCCGATCGGCCAGCACCAGACGTTCTCGCGGATGGTCAGCCAGACGTTGATGAAGCCGAGGAGGGCCGCGAGAAGTTCGATCCAGCTCATGCGGGAATTACCCTGCCTTCTCTCGCGGGGCTAGCCGGGCCTTCCACTCCGGCGACTCTTTGATCGCCATGCCGACGAGCCGCAGTCCTTCCCAGAGGTGGCTCGCGTCGAGTTTCACGTGGGCCGTGCCGGGGGCTGGCAGGTCGGCATACCCGCGGCCGTCCGGGGCGATGTTCACGCCCTCCCAGCCCGCGAAGAGGCGGCCCCAGTCGCTGCGTTCAGCTTTCCGCAGATGCCGTTTCGCATACAGCGGATACCAAACGAGATCATGATATATAACAGATGCCACATATGACCACGGCGCCAGCCAGGTCTTGAGCGACCACTCGAGCGGCCCTTTGAGGGGGCCCCAGTAGATGCGGTGCTGGTTGCGCGAGGCGAACGTCATCTCCTTGAACGGGCCGTCGAACTTCCAGTTCTGCTCGGCAGCGTCTATATCTCCAACGATTTTTATCTTTTTCGGGTCGCCGCAGCCGAGGCCGCGCTCGTGCGCAAGCCGGATGAACTTGCAGTCGCGCAGGGGATCGAAGCCCATCAGTTTCGCCGCGACCGCATCGATGGCCACCTGGTCCGACGAGGCGAGGATGACGTTCTTCACGTGCGGAACCATGCAGCGCGGCCCCGGGCCGTCGCCGGCGAACGTGCCATCCATCACCGCGAACACGCCGCGATGGATCTTCTTCTGGATCATCAGCAGATCGACCAGCGTCTCGTGGATGACCGGGTGCGTCCAATGCCGCCGCTCGTTCAGCAGCCCCCCGAACGCGTTCTTCATCGCCCCTGTCGTCGTCGTGAACACGTGCGTCTTCACAGTCGGCAGATGAATAATATTCTCGCCTATAAATCTTTTCGGAATCGCGAACCCGTCGGGATACACCTCGTTCAGCACGAGGAACTCCTTCGTCAGATCGCCCACCGCGTCACGAATGTCGATCCACTCGCCGCTCTCATACAGGTGCACGTTCCGCAGTCCATGCGCGCTCACCACGTTGACCTGCTTGTTCTCGCGCTCGCCAAGGTGGGCGTCGATCACGACGGTGCGATTGTGGCAACCGTGAATCAGGTTGGGATCGTATCCGTCAGCCTTCATGGCGCGAATCACGCCCTCGAGCTGCCACGGCGTCGTCGACGCGGCCGGGAAGAAGAAATGCCACGAGATGTTGATTTTGAGCGCCGTGTCGACGGTGCGATCGATCGTCTGCTGATACCCGGCGAGGTTCATCAACTCGTGATAATCGGAAAGCACGGTGCGCGGGCTCGTGCGCAGAATGGCAACGGTCGATTCAGTCATGTGATGCTCCAGGGTGAGAGATGAAAAGCCCTTCAGCGGGCCCGCAATGCGTCGAGAAGATTGCGGGTCTCGACGGCAAGCGAGGGGGGCAGTCCGCCCTCGGTGTGCAGCTTGAATGCGGCGGCATCGGCAGCGGAGCGGCCGGTTTCGCGGGTCAGGGGGCCGGTCTCGTTCAATTGATCGCGGAGGGCGTCGAGACTGCCCCGGTCGAGATCGGCCGTCACGCGGCCGGCGGCGGTTTTGCGGAAATGATCCCGAAGCATTTCGTCCCACTGCGATACGACCGTGAAATCGAGATCGTCGTAGGCTGGCGAAAAGTTCGAGGCTTTCTCGGGGAAGTAGATCGCAAGCCCCGTCGCCGAAATCGGCATCGGCCAGCGGCCGGTCAGCCAGTCGGAGTCGTCCCCGCCCGGCGTTTCGCCATCGTCCGTCGTGCCGGTCGTGCCGTTGGCGAGAATCACGCGTTTGAAGCTCTCGTTGAACGCCGCGATCGCGCCGAGAACCGCCGGGTCCTTCATGTTCGACTTCAGGGTATCGAGCAGGTCCTTCAGGTCGACGTTGTCGTAATACGCGAAATGCTCGGTCTTTTTCAGGGCCTCGTTCAGCGCAGCCGCATGATTGCCGGCCATGATCGCGGTGCAGAAGCCGTCGAGCCGGTCCTTCAGCTCAGGGAGGCTGGCCGTGTCGAGCAGTGACATCGTCGTGCGTTTCACGATGCGGGTTCCGCTCCGACCCCGGATATCCCATGGCCCATCCTGCGGGACGTCCTTGCTGTAATGGATGCGAAACTCATTGATGAGCGCCGTTCCGAACTCGACGGGCCCCATGCCCGGCTTCAGGGCGCGAAGCACTTCGGTATAGGGGTAGCCGTCGCCCGGCACGGTTTCTTCCGACGCGACGAGGTAGTCACACGCGTCACGCACGGCCCAGGCGACTTCGAACATCTGCATCAGGCAGGCATCCATGCAGAACAGGTCCATATTCCGCCCCGTCGCGTCGCGGATCTCGCGCATCGCGTCACCGAGCTGGTTCGTCGTGATGTGGTTGTTGCTGGAATCGTCATACGAGATACCTTTGAGCGCGGCGCCCTTCAGCTTCCAGCCCGCCCCGTGATTCCAGACAACGAGCGCATAGTGCTTCGCCGGGAAGCGCGCCATCGCGGTCTTCGCGAACCGCACCAACTCGCGCCAGTCGCCCATGTCGAGCTCACCCTCGTCGGATAGCTTCGTGATGCGCCCTTTTTCGATGTGGTTCATCGTCGCGGGGCCGTCATACCGGTCGATCAGGGTGACGATGTCGAGCCGATCGCTGCTGCCGACCCGGGCCATCTCCTCCTGGTCGAGCACGCCGTATTCGTCGAGGTTGTTGTCGGCGTTGATGAACACCATGAAGGTCCAGTCCTTCTCGGCAGCATGGGCCATACCCTGCGCCGCCCAGGCAAGAACGAACACCGCCATGAGAATCCGGGCAATCTGTTTCATCGCATCTCTCCCTCTTCGCAAAACGAACCGTATCCCGACATGATACCACGTCCGCTTTCATCCATGATCCAGCTTGGAATCGTCTTTTTCGCACTCTTGACTTTTTCACACCAGTAAGTTTAAATATCCAAACTTTCAAGTTCAGTATTTTTCTTTCCCCATTCCCGCTCCGGAGATGATCCATCATGGCGACGCCCCGGCAGAAACAGCGCAACGAGCGCATGCTTCACGCTGCGCTCGACGAGTTTTCGCGTCAGGGATACCATCAGGCGAGCGTCGACATGATCGCCCGCAAGGCGAAGGTCAGCAAGGCGACCATCTACAGCCACTTCGGAACCAAGGAAGCACTGTTCCTAGCCGTGTTCGACCTCGTCCTGCGCACCACGCTCCGCCCCCCTGCCATCGATCTGAGCGTCATGTCTCTCGAGGATGGGGTCCGCAAGGGAATCCGACAACTGTTCACGCAGGTCGCCGACACGCCCGAAGCCCGTTTTTTCTTCCAGTGCATGACCTCGGACGCGGGGCTGCTGGATGAAGAGCTGCGAAACCATCTCGCGAACAAGTTCATCGCTGCAAGCCTCGGCGAGATGAAGGAGCTCGAAAAGGCCCAGAAGGCCGGCCTGATTGCGCCGCATCTCCATATCGAACTCATCCATCACGCGCTCATCGGCATGGTTCTCCAAGCCTTCCGGTTCTGGTGGTCGCGCGAAAACGTGATCCCCGCCGAGACTCTCGCCGACCAACTGTCGGACTTTTTCCTGTTCGGCCTGGCCGGCCAGCATCCCTCCCCAACGCCGTCGAAACAATCCTCCCACGAACGTTCCACGTCGAAAGCTCAGAGCAGAAGAGGCAAACACCCATGATCCTCCGTCCCCATTCCACCAGACTCTCCCGGCTCCTCGTCCCGACCTTGTCCCTGATGCTGTTCACCTGCGTGACGGGAATCGCGCAGACAGCCACCGAACCGGCAATCCCGGCTTCCTCGCCATCCGCGATCGAGACCCCGATCGGGTCGGCAACGACGGCGGATACGGTCGGCACCGCCCCGGCAACCACCGCCCCGACTCTGGCCGAGTGTCTCGTGTCGGCCCTCGACACGAATCCCGGTGTCCTGTCGGCGGAGGATGAAACCCGGGCGTCGAAGCAGCGTTTGAACCGCGCGAACAGCAATCTCCTCCCCCGCCTCAAGGCCGAGGAAACGTTCACGAACTTCCGGCACACTTCCGAGATCATGGGCATGAAGGTCGGCAAAGAGCAGCTTCAGTTGAAAGGCATCAAGCTCTCCCAGCCGATCTACACCGGCGGTGCGCTCGAAAACGGTGTCAATGCCGCACGAGCGGGCGTGAATATCCAGAAGCATGCCGAAACACGGCGCCGCGAGGACATGGCTCGCTCGGTCGCCGAGGCCTGGTTCGGTCTTCTCAGCGCCCGTGCCATGGAGGAAGTGGCGTCACAGGCCCTGTTCGACACGCTCGGCCACGAACGGCACGTGCAGAACATGCTCGAAGCCGGCGTCGCCGTTCGCGACGATCTGCTGAAAGTGCAGGTGTCGGTCCTCGAGCGCCGCGAGAACCTCGTGAAGGCCCGCAACGGCATCGACCTGGCGAAAGCACGCCTGGAGATGCTGACCGGCCTTCCGATCGAACCGACCGCGATCCCCGTTCCCGCGAACCCCGACACGACGCCGGAACTGAGCGAGGAGCACGCCGTCTCCCTCGCCACCCGCAGTCA
>JAGOCE010000273.1 GCA_017998915.1 Candidatus Ozemibacteraceae bacterium | reverse complement strand
TCCTTGGCATAACCTTGCAGCTATGCTCGGAAGCCCACTTGGCGTCTTCCTTGGTCCCTCGATCTTATTCTCAATGAGCCCCGGTCTTTCGATCGGTACCTCGGGGGTTGTGCCCCGTTGGTAGGGTCTATAGTAACACCTTCGGGTTTCCGAGTCAACACCCTTTTTCAAAAAATCTTTCACCTCGAATCCGCCAACGTCTCCTCAACGTTCCTATTGATGTCCCATGCCTTCATAGAGTATAAGGATATTCATACATTCAGACCCGGGGGATGCAAAATGCGTACACACTTCAATGCCACGCTCACTATCGCCTGCCTCGGAATGCTCTCGCTTTCCGGACCGGCTTTTTCCGCAGATGACGGCAACCTGCTCATCGAGATTCCGGCCGCCATCTCCGAGCCAAAGGCAAGCCCCGCAACAACTCCCATTTCTGAACCTCCTTCCGAAACGCTGATCGGTCTCCCGTCCGAGCGCGACCTCCAAAAACCCGCGGAGCAGCCGAAAAAACCGAAGGACCCGGAATCGCTGATCTCGCTTCCCCAGGAAAACAAGCCTCTCGTCGACACGACCGCCCCTGCTCCCCAAACGCCGCAGGAGCAGCCTCCCCTCGCCATCCCTGCCACGGAAGGGAGTGCCGAGATTATCATCAGCGGCGAGGCGCCACCACTGGCCGACCAAGCCCAGCCGGGCGTGAAGACCGGGCTGCCGGTTTTCCCGAAAGACACCAGTTCGGCGATTTTCATGGTCATGAAGACCTGGGAGTGTGACAATTACGACGGGCGCACGCTTCTGGAGCACGCCATCGGCGTGTATGCCAAGGAGTCGGAAGACGCATTTTCGGTGAAGGGTATGGATGCGCTCAGCCCCTTCAAAGTCACTCTCAAAGAGAGCGACATCACCCTCGACGAGCTGCTTGACGTCGTTTCCCAGAAAGCCGGAATCGACTGGGGGGTCGACATCGAGCAGAAAACCATTTATCTCTACCCCACCCATCTGCAATGATCCGGAGGAGTTTCAATGACTGACCAGGAATGCCAGAATGACGTTGAACAGGGAAACGCCGCGCTGACATCGGGCAATTTCGCCGTGGCGCTTGCCTGCTACCTGCGAGCTCACGAAAAACAACCGAACGATGCCCGTATCAATTCGAAGGTTGGCGTCGCCTATTACAAGTTGAAAAACTATCCCTCCGCGATCAAACATCTGGAGTTAGCCGCCGAGCTGAAACAGGGGGATCGCGACATTCTGTACACGCTGGGTCTCGTCTATATCAAAGCCGGTGAAAAGTCCAAAGCCCTGTCGATGTATGACCGGCTGAAGAAATTCAGTGTCGACAAGGCCGAGGAACTGTACAAAGCGATTTACAGCTGACGCCTCCCGAGCGGGTCGTCAGGCGCCAAGCCAGTTTCGGTCGAGCCAGCTCTCTGCGAGGCGGTCATATTCCTCTTCGAGCATCGCATACTGGATCTGATCCTGCCAGGAGCCGGCGATGAAGAGTTCCCGACGATGCAGCCCCTCACGGGTGAACCCGAGGCGTTCGACGAGCTGCTTCGAGCGAAGATTCTTCGGCTGGATACCCGCCCAGATTCTGTGCAGGCGCACCTCCTCGAAGGCAAATGAAATGAGCGTCGCAAGGGCTTCCGTCATCATCCCTTTGCCGGAGAGGCGCTGGTCGATCCAGTAGCCGACCCCTGCAGACCGGATGATCCCCCATTGGACCGTGTGGAGCGCGATGCGCCCGACAAGAGGGCCGCAGGAGTTTCTGCGGGGATGTTTTTCCATCTTGCTCGTGGCGAGGGCATCCGGCAACGGCTCACGCAGGAAAATTCCGAGATCAAGCCTTGTGCCGCGCTTCGCCTCCATGTTTTCAAGAAAGATGCTTCGGCGTACGTCGGTTTCGGAGAATCCCTCCGGCACCGTCGGCATCCAGGGATTCAGCCATCGGCGGTTCGTTTCGAGCAACTGTTCGAGCTCGGGCGCATGACGCGCGGAAAGCCTCGCAAGCACGATCCGCTTTCCGTAGAGACGCCGGCCCGGGGGGATCCATTGGCCGAAATGCATCCCGACGCAACTTCTCTTTGCCATGGCATGAGGATATCACGACGCCTGCGGGGGACGAATTAATTTCTCATGCCCGCCGTTTTCGATATTGGGAAACATACCTCGGTCTTCCCGGCGATTCACGTGTTTGAAGCCGTATGCCGCCGGCGTGAGGCCACCGCCATAGCACGGGATCACGAATTCATCGGAGCAAAACACAACTGCCGACCCGGAATTTCGGATCGGCAGTCATCGTGTCAGGAAATTTTTCCAATCAGGCACCGGGAGGGCGCACCACGTAGCGGGGGATCCAGCCATCGTAGTAGCCGGCAACGGGATGGATGGCGCCAAGATGGCGGCTGGAGCTGTTCGACATGCACATGCCGTTTCCGAGATAGACCCCCACGTGATCGCTCGGGCTCCAAAAAATGACATCGCCCGGTTTCATCAGGGACGTCTGCGTTTTTCCCGAGTCGGGATTTCCAGTCGAGGGAACTTTCGCCCAGCCGAACTCTTTCATCAGACGTCTCGTAAGATTCAACGCACCAAGTTCCTCCCAGCCCGCGGGGACCATGCCTGCCGCGCGAAGGACCTTCGTCATGAGCCATGCACAGGCAACGTCGCCCCCTCCAGGCCCGGTCTTTGAACTGTACCCTTCGAACTGGCGGCCGGCAGCGATCATTTTGGCGGAGCATTCGGAGTACAACTGGTTTTTCAGGGAGGCGATCCGGCCCCGGATTTCATCTACACGAGTGGAGACAACGCCGCCTTTGGTCATCTGGCTCAGGAGTCCGGGCTTGACCGTTTTGCCGCTCTTGGTATCTTTGGTGAGTTTGTCCAGATACGCAACGGCCTCGGAGGAGCGTTTGTAATCTCCGCTTTTCAGATAGGTTTCAAGCTGGGCGATGATCTGATCGATTGTATCGTGCGCCTTCCGGGCCTCGGGCGTGGCCGAAGCCAGGGGATCGGAGACTCGTTCGGGCTCAGGACCGTTTATACTCATGTATTCGAAGGTCGGAATCTGGATTTCGGGCACAGTGGTCGTATCGACCTTATTCCCGGAGAATGGATTCTGAGCCCAGGCGGGCGTGAGACCAAACACGATCAACGCGGTGACCAACAGCGTGTTTCGCCAGATCATAGAAACGACCTCCTGACATGCGAAGCAAAATTCCGATTTCTAGCATTGTACCCGATTTCACCAGGGGGCCGGAAGATGACTTGAAAATTTCATTCATCCCGGTTTGGATGTCGGAACAAGCCGTTCGGAGCACGTGGGTTGTTCCAGTTTTCCCTTGTGAAGGTGGAGTTTTCGAGAGCAAATTTCATCTGCAAGCCACTCTTCATGCGTTACGAGAAGGAGAGAGCCTCCCTTCTCCACGTAGGACCTGAGCAGGTGGATAATGGGGTGAAGTGTCGCTCGATCGAGATGGGAAAGGGCTTCGTCGATCAACAGCAGATCGGGCTGGACGGCCATCGCCCTTCCGAGCGAAACCCGTGTGGCTTCACCTCCTGACAGGTTTCGAACCGGCTGACCGAAGAGGTGCCGAAGGCGGAGTGCCTCGCCAAGGTGCTCCGACCGAGCCCGGAGTTCGTCAGGTGGCACACCCCGGATACGCATCCCGAACTCGATGTTCGAACGAACCGTTCCCTCAAACAGGTAGGGCCGCTGGAATGTGAGGATCGGGATTTTCCGGTACAGATCGATGGAACCCGCATCCGGCGTCGCAAGTCCGGCCATGATTCTGAGAAGCGTCGTTTTTCCAGAGCCGGAGACCCCCATCAGGGCGGTTCCGCCGGTCATCTCGATCGTCGCCGAGAGGCCGTCGAACAGGGTGCGTTCCCCAAATCGAACCGTCAGATCGCGGATTGCGACGGGAGGAAGTTCCGGAAACACCTGCCTGCAGGCCGTTGCAGCCTCGAGAGCGGCGGGATTTTTGGAAGCCGGAGAAGGGTTGGGCATCGGATCGTATTCAGGATTATTTCCAAGGCCGCGCCGGGCGATTCGGCTCTGTACATACTGGACGGCAAGGGTGTTCGAAAGGGCGAGGAACAAGAGGAGCATCCCGAGAGCCATCGCAAGCTCGGTTTCGCCCTTTCCCATCTCGAGTGCCATCGCGGTCGTAAGGGTTCGTGAGAAGCCTTTGATGTTCCCGCCCAGGATCATGGCGGCGCCGAGTTCGGAGATCACCCTTCCGAAACCGACACAGACGGCAACAGCGATGGCTCCACGGCACTCGAGAGCAAGAAGCGTGAGAACCTTGCTTGGAGTCGCACCAAGATTTTTCGCTGTTTCCACGAAGCCCTTCGGAACCTGTTGGAGAGTGGATGCTATAAATATCGTCAGCAATGGAATGACGAGCAGCACGTCGCCCGCGATGATCGCAGCTGGCGTGTAGAGAAGTTCGAGCCCCCCCAGTGGTCCGCGCCGCGACAGCAAAAGGTAGACCAGAGTTCCCACGATCACCGTCGGCACCGAGACCAGCGCCTGCATGGCAATCAGGAACGCCCCCCGGATGCGGGGTCGGCAGGCATGGATCAGGCCAGCAAGCGGAAGCGCCGCGAGGAAGCCGATGGCGGTGGCAACAACCGCGATTTTCAGGGACAACCCAAGAATCGCGAATGTTTCCGCATCGAGCCGAACGAGCCGCCAAAGGGCCCCCGCGAAGATCTCCGCGAGAAAGGCCACAGGATCAGGCACCATGCAAGAACTGCCGATGCAGTCGCATCATGGCTGGAAGTAGCACGCCTGGGGGTGTAGGGTGAGCAGCCCCGAGACGGACAGTTCCGGATCCATCTGGCAGGTCTCCGTCAGCGTGATGCCGATTCGTTCGGCATCCAGGAGACGGAGGAGATCGCGCTGGGAGGTGAGATTCGGGCAGGCAGGGAATCCGAACGAGAAGCGGAGGGCACGCGGGGGAACCGCCTGCCCGGCCAACGCCTTCACGGCGAGGCTTGCCGTCGCAGCCGCCGCACGCTCTGCAAGCTCGACACCGAGGCCGTGGATGTGCAGGTAGTCGCGATATTTCTTGGCCTTCATCAGACCGGCCTCTTTTTCGGCGACCCGGGGTCCCGCCGTTGCGGCCCAGAGAACGACCACGTCTTCTCGAGACCCGGAAAAGAAGTCGGCAAGGCACAGGCCGGGTTCGTGGGCCTGGCGGGGGAAGGCGAACAAGGCCTCCGTATTTCCCGTCTCGTCGAGGATTGCAAGTTCGTTTCCGGCGGCTCTGCAGCGGAAAAAGCCGTACACGCCGCGGATACGGAACAGGTTTTCCCGGCGGGCCGCCGCGATGGTCGCATCTAGGGCCGGCTGGGCCTCTTTCCGGATATGTTCCGCATACTCGGCATCGGAGCGCTTCCCCTGTTTGTATCCCCACCTGGCCTGGAACAACACGCGCGTGTCGAGGCCATCGAGAAGCGAGTCGAGATCATGCGTGACACAGCAGGTTCCAAAGAACGGAGGGCACCAGACCGTCGGCGATTCGAGAACGGACCTGCGGGGCTGGCCATGAAGGATGGTGTTCGGCCGTTCGGACGGCGACGCAGATTGCGTCACCGCCGTTCCCGCGGAGCGTGGTGCACTGGAAGTCTCTGTAGCACCAGCGTTCACGATGCCATCCATGATGCGAAGGCCGTCGAAGGCGTCGGCAGCGTAATGAACGCGGTCTCCATAGATGCTTCGCAGGTCTGTTTCAACGTAATCACGCGTCAGGGC